>DAOVTU010000075.1 GCA_030632925.1 Candidatus Krumholzibacteriia bacterium
CAATACCCGCGCCCCAAGGACCGGGTGGGTTTCCATGACCTGCCGCTCGTCGTCGCTCAGGCGTCCGGGCTTGAACAGGATTTCATCCGGCACCTTGCCCTTGCCGAGGTCGTGCAACAGGCCAGCAGTGGCGATTTCGTTCTGCAGTTCGCGCGACCAGCCCAACTCGCGGGCCAGAAGTGCGCCCAGGGCTGCCACGCGCACCGAGTGCCCGATGGTGTAGCTGTCAAAATCGGGATAGCGCATGAATTGCATGACATCGAGGGCGCCCTGGTCGGACACCGCCACCAATTCGGCGCCGCGGGCGCGGGCTTCGTCCAGGTCGATGCGGTTGTCGCCGCTGAGGGCCAAAGTGTTGGTGGCCACGGTTTCATACAGGGCCTGGTAGACCCGCAACAACGGTGCGAAGTCGGCGGCCATGAAATCCATCTCGCCGTCTTCGTCGGACTCGTCGCCCTGGCCGTCGCCTTCGTCCTCACCTTCTTTGCCCTCATCGGTGAAGGGGCTCGACAATTCGATGTGGCTCAGGCCGGCCTGGAGAAACATGGCCCGGGCGGTCTCGAGGTCGCTGACGTCCTCTTTCAAGTCGGCGCCTACGCGGAAAAAGGTCACCAGGTCGACCCGGGTGAGGGGCAGGCGGAACACAAAACCACCGCTGCCCAACCGCTCGGCAAACTCGATCAAAGAACGCCCGGCGATGGACGGCCCCACGAGATACTTGCCCCCGCGAATGAATTTGCTGCCGAAGACTCCGAAGGAGAATTCATCCTGTTCACCGTTCTCGAGCATGGGTCGCAGTTTTTCAACAAACTCGGCGCTGATGCTTTGCACCTTGGGGTGGTTGTCGAAGTACATCCGGCGCTGGTTGATGCCACTGGCCAGTAGAATGATCAGATCACTGAATCGCTGTTCCATGTCAGCTGTCCTCCGGGGCGTTGGCGGTGAGAGCCAGTTCGGCCGCCTGCCGGGCCGCTGTGGGCCAGGCTTTGAAGAAGAAAAATTTGCGATCGGCGATGACCTGTTCGCACAAGGGGCGGGCCAGGTCAGGCGTGAGTCGGGACAACTCGGCCAGCCCCTGGGGGACCCAGCGTTTGTTGCGGGCCTTGCCTTGCAGGCCGGACAGTGCTCGGTGCAGGAGGTTGGCCGCTTGCATCTGGAATTCGGCCGGCGGTGTTTCTTCATGTCCATAGCGGATCAGGTCCAGATAGAACGCGGTGTTCTGGGATTCGTGTTCGACCAGGCTGGCCATCAAGACGGCGGCCAGCGGCGAGATGTATGTTGTGCGCAGGCCCTTGAACAACTCCACGCCCAGCCATTCCTGCAAGGGCGAACCAGCCAGCATGGCGAGCACGGACAGGGTGTCGGTAACGGGCGCCAGAAAGAGATCCTGCGCGCCGGTATTGGCCTGCAGGGCGGGTTGCTTTTCGAGCCGCAGCCCGTGTCTTTTGGCATCTCGCAGAGAGATCTTCCCGGCTGCAAACACGAGGGGAACAACCAGTTCTGGCGGCGATTTGTCGAGCCCGAGCAGGATGTCATTGACCAGGTGTGGCCACAATTCGGGCAACTGGGCCTCTGCTCCGGACTCCAGCAGGTCTGTCCAGAAACGAGCGACCAATTCGGGCCTTTTCTGCCGCAGCGCGCCGGTCAAGACAGGCAGCAAATCGTCGACCCCTTCAGCACCATCTTCACTGGCGATGGTGTGGGCCGCCCGGGCGCACAACAACAGGTTGGCGTCGGCAAAATCCGGTTCGGCAACGGCCTGTTGAATGGTGTCGACCATGGCGGTGCGCAGGGCTCGGGGCGGGTCCGACCGCAAGAGGTGCAAACTTATGCCCAGTTGGTTCGAGCGTGAACCGGTGACAGGTTCGGCAACGGAAGCCTCAACCTGCGCCAATTCGGTGACGGTGCCGAGCAACTGTTCGACCGACATCCTGTAGGTCACCCGTTTGGTTTTTCGATTCTTGATTTCGCCTTTGTCGCCCGTGTCCTTTGAGACGTCCTTCTTCAGGATCTGGAACACCAGGTTGACCGAGCGCGTGTCGCGACTCAGGTCGAGGGCCTGTTGAGCCTGCTCGATGAGCTTGGCCAATTCGGCGGGGTCGGGGTTCACTTCGACCAGTCGCCGCAATGCGATCTTGAGGTTGGCCAGATCCTCCTTGGTCACATAGGATCCGTCTTCTTCGTGCTGTGGCCGCACGCCGAACTCGCGTTCCAGTTCTTCCAGATTCTCCAGGATCTTGGCGACCATCTCCATGAATTCCCGCGCCAACAATTCAGACTGGGTTTCCGACACTGGGCCGGTTTCCGCTTCGTCTTCGGCGCCCCACTTGCCGAGCAAGTCGTCCAGGGAAAGTTCGTCCGGACTGTCGTCCGATTTGTGCAGCACGGTGCAACTGATGGCGCGCACCGACGTGGGCAGGTTCTGGATGACGATTTCCTGGAACGAACTGGACTGACCAAGGGTCTGTTTGTGTTCCTGCAGGGCGGAGAGGGCCTGGCGCAATTCTTCCGGACTCAAGGTGCCGTCAATTTCCAGGCGGGCGATGTTCAAGGGCACCAACAGGTCATGCAACAGGCGCACGTTGCGGTGATTCGGATCGATATTTTGCTTGCCCACCATCAGGCCCTGGGCCGTGATCTCGATGGCCACATATTGGCTGGCGGCGCCGATAACACCCACGATTTCGTCGCGGGCTTTCATGGCTGCTTGCAGGTACTGGCCGTGGTCGGACGAATAGTACGCCCCAACGGTCAGCAGCTTGTCGAGGGCCTTGAGCAGCGTGGACGATTTGGGATGCAGGGGCTTTCCCTGCAAATCGCAGATGGCGTCGTTGTTGATAAGGTTGGCAGTCATGCCCGCAAATCCTTTATTGAATACCAAATAAGACGGTTCTCACGTGCGGAGACCATCGGCTCTCTATTCGGCCGATCCCGAAAGCACTTAACCAGAAAGCCCGCAGGTGTTAGAATGGGCACCTAAACCTGTGTTGGAGGACAAATTGGACGAAGAGAAGGAAGATTTCGAAGTCTATCCCGATGCCCCGGACCTCAAGCGCGTGCACGAGCTGAGGTCGCGCCTGCGTGCGGACAAGGCGGACATGGACGCCTCGGGCACAGGCCCGGACAGCCGCCTGAACCGGAAGGTCGGCAAGACGGCCAAGGACATCGGGACCTACACGCTGATCCCGAGCCTGATGGTGGCCGGGCCAGTGGTCGGCTATTTCCTGGGCCGGTTGGTGGAAAAATTTGCAAGTATTGAGCCTTGGGGAGCCGTGGGCGGCATGCTCCTGGGTGTGGTCGCGGGATTTCGCGAAGTGATTTTATTGCTCAAAAGGAAAAGCGAAAATGAATGATTTTGGTATGGCCGCGATGTTGACCATCGGACTGAGTGGGATATTTATCGCCGCCTGGCTGGGCGCGGTGTTGACCCGTGAAGGTCGGCCGTTGGGGCGGTTGGTCGAGGGGCGTTTTCGGCTGATTGTTGTTTCGTTGGTCGTGCTGCATTTGGTTTGTGACTACTACAACCACATCGGATGGGTGGATGCCGTTGATGCGGTGATGATGATTTTACTGGCGATGATGTTTGTGCCGATGTTGCGACGGTTTCAGAAAAGCACCGAAGCGGCGGCGGGCTCCTGAGGTCGGTTTTGCTCACGCCTCTACACCGCCTCCAAAGCCCCAAGAATCTCCACCATCGCCAACGTATCCAACTTGCAATAGGCCAACAAATGATCCAGCACCTGTTCTTTTTCCTCAGGCTCCATCGACCCATAAATCGCTTCGTCGTAGGCCCGTGAGGCGTGGTTGCCATCAGCGATGTCCAACTCGTCGTAGCTCAACTCGGTGATCGCGGGCAAAACAGCCTTCAGCGAACAGCTCCCTTTTTGGTCAGGATGGTGGTACCAGAAACTGCGGAACGGCACCATCAGGTCCACCATGCGGTCGGTCAGCTCGACCAGCCATTCGGCCTCGGCGGGAAACAATTCGGCCATGTCGTTGAGCACGCCTTTTTCGAAACCCATGGCCCAGGCCAGGATGGAGCCTTCATCACCGATGGCATGCAGGGCCGCGACCATGGCCGCCCGCGGGTCGCCAGGTTCGCGGGCCAAAAACTCGACGTGGCGCGGCTCAGCGCCGGGGCTGTCCTGGATGTGCAGCGAAAACTGAAACGGAATGCGCTGGTAAGGACGCAAGCCTGGGAACGGCGGCAGAGCCGGGTTCATGGTCTCAAAGTCGAGGTGGTAAACCGGGTAGACGAGTTCGTCGAGCCAACCACGCAAGTGCGCAGCATCGGTGTAGGGCGCGCCCGAGGCGATGGCTTTTTTCTGGATCTTCTGCTGGTGGGTGAGCCGCTCATCCGGCACATCAACAATGCTGAACAAGCCCTCATCGAGATAGCCAAAAGCGCGCACGCCGCTGTAATACAGATCGGTCACATTGTTCTCGGGCAGCACCGACCAACAGTGGGGAATCAGGGGGCAGGTGTAGGGCGAGGTGCAGCGTTTGCCGATGGGCGTATCGGGATCCGGCCCGGCGATCACGGTGAGCATTTTGTCGACCGTGCGCGGCACGTACTCGAGCACGTTGTGGGCGCGGTCGGTGATGTCTTCGAGGGGGAAAGATTGCTGCACGTCAAACTCTTCGCCGCGCACATAAGCGGTGTTGACGTGCATGAGGTAAAGGTTGCGCAGCACGATGCCGGCGCGGGTGAGGGCGTCGTACTGGAAGGCGACGTCGTTGATGTTGACGTCGCGCACACGGGTCGAGGATTTCACTTCGACCAGGTCCCAGCGGTTGGGCTCCTCCCCCGTCTCGTCCGGGATCGGCACCAGCACGTCGACCCGGCAGTAGCGGTTGTCGATCAAGACGCTGGCTTCGAAGATGGGCACGCGCTCGGCACTGGGCCGGTTCAACAACTCGGCGGTGTCGCGGTCGGTGGCGGCGAGGTCTTCGTAGTTCATGGGCACTTCGATGCCGTCGGGATAAACCAACTTGGCCAGATCGCCGATTTCGTGGCCGGTGTTGAAGATGTGCATCTGGCAGGGGCTGGGATCGGGGTTCGGAGCGCGCTGAGTGAAAGAGGGCCTCAGCAGCTTGGGGCATTGCAGGCCGTTGAGATATTTGGATTTCGAGATGTGGAGCGCCATGAGGGCCTTTCGGGGGTTCGGTTGATTTGCGTAGGGTAGGGTGTATTGGTGGATTGGGCAACGGGTTTGGAGGTGCGGCGTAAGTAGAAGCAGTGTAATATATAAGAGCGATTAAGTCGGATATGGCTGTTCCCAGAGAGAATCATAGAGAGGGATTGCAATGAGTGACAAGAAATATGCGTTTACAGCGAGGCAGTCTGAGCACAAGGCGGACGGAGGGCGAACCACCGTCACCTATTGTGAGACCATTCTGGAGTGCAAGGAGTGTTGGGACAAGACCTGTTATACCGTGCCCGAGTCCGGCATATATCATTTCAGCCTGTCTTTTGTACGCGATCAGCAGCAATCAGCGGATGACGGCAAATTCGGCTCGGCCGACGACACCAGCATCGACATTTTCGTCAATGACAAACCAAAGGCTACGGCGTATGCAGGTGAATCGTCCGGCCGGCAAACCGGCACGGTTTCGGTCACCCTGGAGCTAAAAAAATGCGACGTTGTGACGACAAAGGATTGGAATGTCAAAGCAGCGTTTCGCCGTTTACGACTCTGTTACTTTACAGGATTCAAAATCTGAATTATTAAAAAGAAGCGCCCAGACAAAGGGCGCTTCTCATTCATACCAAGGTCTAAATTTCAGGCAGCTGATAACAAATCACCTCGATGGTTTCGGTATCGTCCTCCCCCAGTGTCGCGTTGCCCGAACCAAGGCAGGCCAACCGCGCCACGACAAATCCCTTGATCAACAGAATGCGCCCGTCGCCCAGAAAGCGGATCCCGTCGCTGACCGAGCTGCCTTCGCAAACCAATCGCACCTCGCGCTGCCAGTGCCCTTCGGCATCGTACAAATCGAGACTGAGAAAATTGCCTTCGGGCAGGTCGCGGTTGCTGCGGCTGTGCTGAACCCAGAGCCGACCTTGCCCGTCGATGTGCAGGGTGTTGATGGCCCGTTCGGTCTTCTGCAGATCAAAGCGGGGCCAGGTGTCGGGATTGGCGCCGGCCCAGGATTCAAAAAGTGTTAGGATGCGCTTGGTGTCCAACTTGTTGCGGGTCCATGTTTTAAACTCTGGTTGTTCAATAACCCGATCCAGCGTGCCGTCGGCCAAAAACACGTTGATGGCGTAATTCTCGCGGTCACGCGGGGTGTAGACGCGGCCGTCGGGACCCAGGGCACTGGCTAAAGGAAAACTGGGCAGGAAGTCGTTTTCATGAACCACGCTGTGGGGCCGCTGGATGCGCGAGACCTGTTCCATGTAGCGAACGGTCTGGTTGCCGTCCTGGTCGATGGCAGCCAAAAAATGAGTGCGTTCGGTGAATTTTTCCTGAGGCAGGGAACGCGAGCCAGCCACCACCAGGTGGTTTCCGGCCGAGGCGGCCATGGTCTGCATGGTGAAGCCGCCGGTTTGGCCGCCGCTCACGTCGACCATGATCTCACCGGCAGGCAGATCGTCAAAAGTGATCTTGGTGATCTTGCCGGGGAAAAATTCGGACAAGCCAAAACTGCCGTCCGGTAAACGCACGAGGTCGACCGGGCCGCGCACTTCACCGGGGCCGTCGCCTTCGCGGCTGAGGGTCTTGATCATTTCACCGGCGGCGTCAAAAACATGAACCTGGCAAAGCTGTTGGTCGGCCAGGTAGACCCGGCCCTCTTCGTCGGCGAGGGCCTCGACCGGCAGGCCGATCATCACGTCGTCGTCTTCACCGCCGCGGCGCCACAGTTCTTCCAGTTCCAGTTCGATCATGGGCAGGGCGGGCTCTTCATTGCGCACTACGGTCTGGCCATCAACTTCGAAAAGTTCACCGGCGATGGCAGGGGCTGCGGCGATCATGCCCAGTATCAGGACGGTCACGAAGATCTTGGCTGACATCTTTTCTCCTGGATGGTTGGTGGGTTGAACGTGCACAGATCGTACGTGCCGCTGGTGGTTTGGTTGTAGCAGAATTCTTAAAATGAAGCTGTGTACAGTATACCGAGGCCCCCGGCGGAACTTTGTCGCTGGTAAGTTGTTTAAACCGAATACACTATGTCCAAATCACCCCCCGGGGGGTGATTCCCAGCCACAACCCGATTCTGCTTGAGCTCGGCCGCCCTCAGGCCAAGATTGGTAATACCCCGATTCTTCCCAAATCCGCCTCTGTGCGAAGGAGACCCGATGCGCCTCGCAAACGCCCTATTGCTGCTCATGCTGCTGCTGGCCACAACCGCCAGCATTGCCGAAGAAACCGACCCCTATCTCTGGCTCGAAGAAGTCGACGGCGAAAAAGCCCTCGAGTGGGTCACCGAGCGCAGCGGCAAAGACACCGCCGAACTTGAAGCGGTGCCCGAATTCGAACCCATCCATGGCAAATTGCTGGAAATTTTCAACTCCAGCGACCGCATCCCCTACCCCGCCGTGTATGACGACTGGTTCTACAACTTCTGGCAGGATGCCGACCATGTGCGGGGCATCTGGCGGCGCACTTCGTTTGACCAGTACATGAGCGATACGCCGGTTTGGGAAACGGTGATCGACGTGGACGCTTTGGCCCTGGCCGAAGATGAGAACTGGGTGTGGAAGGGTGCCAGTGGTTTGTACCCTGACTACGATCGGTTCCTGGTTTCGCTGTCGCGCGGTGGTGGCGACGCCACGGTGACTCGCGAGTTCGATGCCGTGGAAAGAAAATTTGTGACCGACGGTTTTTACCTGCCCGAGGCCAAGTCCAGCGTCAGTTGGAAAGATCAGGACACCGTCTGGGTCGGTACTGATTTTGGCGAGGGCACGTTGACCGAATCGGGTTACCCGCGTCAGGCCAAGGAATGGCAGCGCGGCACCGACCTGAGCAGCGCGACTTTGGTTTATGAAGGCGAAGTGACGGATGTTTCGGCTGGCGTATACAGTATGAACACGCCCGAAGGCCGTTACGATCTGGCCTATAAGACCCCGGAATTTTTCCGCGGCACGATGTCAATTTTGATGGACGGCGAGTACAAAAAAATAGAGATCCCCGAAGACGCCAAAATTCAAGGCATCTTCAAGGGTCAACTGTTGGTGGCCCTGCGCACCGACTGGGAAACCGGCGGCAAAACCTATCGGCAGGACAGCCTGTTGGCCATCGACCTGACCGCCTTTATGAACGGCGATCGCGATTTCGAAGTGCTGTTTGAGCCCGAGGCTCGGGTAGCGTTCGGCAGTGTTTCGAGCACGCTCAGCCACTTGTTGGTCACGACAATGGACAATGTGCGCGGCAAACTTTACCAGTACACGCTCGGCGTGGCGGGCTGGACCCGTCAGGAAATCGAGTTGCCGGGACTGGGCACCGTCAGTGTTTTGGGTACGGACGATCTGAGCGATGTCTACTTCATCAACTACACGGACTTCCTGACGCCTTCAAGCCTGTACCTTGTTGATGGAGGCGAGGTTGTGCAGCGTGTGAAAAGCACGCCCGAGTACTTCGACGCCGAGGGCATGAACGTCGACCAGTTCGAGGCCGTGTCCAAGGACGGCACGAAGATCCCGTACTTCATCTTCACGCCCAAGGGTTACAAGGCCGACGGCAAGAACCCCACCATGCTCTATGGCTACGGCGGGTTCGAGGTTTCGATGCGGCCCCGTTACTCGGCGACCACTGGCACCAGCTGGGTGGCCCGCGGTGGCGTGTACGTGTTGGCCAACATTCGTGGTGGCGGCGAGTTTGGTCCGAGCTGGCACAAGGCCGCTATGCAGGAAAATCACCAGACCAACTTCGACGATTTTATCGCCGTGGCCGAAGACCTGATCGAACGCAAGGTCACCTCGCCGCGGCATCTGGGTATTGTCGGTGGCTCGCAGGGTGGCCTGTTGGTCGGTGGCACCTTCACCCAGCGCCCGGAACTGTTCAACGCCGTGGTTTGCCAGGTGCCGCTGTTGGATATGAAGCGCTACAACAAACTGCTGGCCGGCGCGAGTTGGATGGCCGAGTACGGCAACCCCGACACCGACGACTGGGAATACATCAAGACCTGGTCGCCGTACCAAAATTTGGATGCGAACAAGGACTACCCCAAGGTGTTCTTCACGACTTCGACGCGCGA
>DAOVTU010000609.1 GCA_030632925.1 Candidatus Krumholzibacteriia bacterium
CGGCAAGCTGATCCTGCTGCCCGAGGCCGGGCTCATGGATCAGTCCAAAAACGGTGAAGCGGATGAACAGATCATCGAAGCGGTGACCGAGGTCGTCAACAACATGCGCACGTTGTTCAACAATATCGAACTGAATCCCCACGTGGCCCCGACGGCGACCTTCCCCTATCAGGTGCCCACCGCCGACGATTACGTGGGATGGTTACTGGAGCCGGGCGAACGCATCGACTATGTCGGCGAAGCGCCTTACGGCAAGGCGACTCTGACGCTACTCAGCCGTTAAATGCTGATTGGTTTGCCTTTTTTGGCGGCGCCGAACATGGTGCCCAATTCTTCCACGCCGGCCAATACTTCCCGACCCACTTCTTCGGCGATAAGATCGTTCATGCCCAGGCGCTGATGGGCTTCGGCATCGGCACGGTAGTGTGTCGCATCCGACCCCATGCCTACGCCCAGATTCAGGCACAGATAGTCCGCCACATGGATCAGGTCCACCAGTTGGCGGTGCTCGTCTTCGGCCTTGGCGGGCCGATGGTGCCAACGGGCGGCAGCCACCACGTTTTCGGGCAGGTTCCAGGTCGTCAGCAGTTCCGAGGCCACCTCGGCGTGGTCAATGCCCAGGGCCATCTGCTCGGCTTCGTCGAAAGTCAGGTTGTCCAGGGCCATGATCTCCTTGATGCTGTGATCATCCACCTCAACAAAAGTGCCCAATACGATCTTGCCCATGTCGTGCAGCAGACCGGCCGTAAATGCTTCATCCAGGTTGCGCAGGCCCAGCTTCAACACCATCTGTTCGGCGGCAATGGCCGTGGCGATGGAGTGCTGCCACAGGCCCTCGCTGTCAGTATCGTAGCCTCGGATGGGCTTGCGCACCAACGGCGCCACCGACATGCACAGGACCATCTGGAAAACACGGTTGGTGCCCAACCGGGTGATGGCGTCCTTGACCGTCTGGATCGTGCGGGACCAGCCGAAATAGGCCGAGTTCGCCAACTGCAGCACGTTGACCGTCAGGCCGGGATCGTATTCGATGACTTTGGCCAGCTTGTCGAAATTCACATCCGGATCGCTCAGGTATTTTCGCAACTCCATGACCACCGAAGGCATCGAAGGAACGGAATTGATCTGGGCCAGAATAGCTTTGCGCTCAATCATTTCTTAAACCTTAAATTTAGGTAGCGGACTGGATGACAGCTTCGATTTCAACCCGACTCAGAACGTGGTCGATGTCCAGCAGGACCACGACCCTGTCTTCGAGTTTGCCCATGCCGGATACGAATCCGGTTTCGTCCAGGGTGCCCCCGGACATGGGTGCGGGATCAATCTGGTCGGCGGTAATGTTCAACACTTCGGAGACTTCATCCACGACGATGCCCATGGTGATTTCCGTGCCCTGGTGGACCACTTCGACGACGATGATGCAGGTCTTTTCGGTGTCTTCGACCACCGGCATCAGGAATTTCTGACGCAGGCTGACGATCGGAATGACCCGACCGCGCAGGTTGAGCACGCCCCGGACATAGTCGGGTGTGCGGGGCACGCGGGTGATGCCCGTCATGCCGTTGATCTCGTGGACCTTCAGAATTTCGACGCCGTACTCTTCGGAACCGAGAATGAAGGACAGAAACTTGCCTTCCTGGGCGACACGGGCCACGGGAGCTTCTGCGATTGCTGCGGTCATGAAAAATCCTCCCCAACAGGTGATCATTGATCCCCGCCAACCGGATTGTTCCAAACTCAAGCGGCAGGATATTGGCCGCCTGGCCGAAACGGGCTGCGCGAGGTTGTGCGCTTCTGATCGGGCTTCGGAGGGAAAGCTGTTGTTGTCGCTCAGACACAGGCATTGTTTAACCTGTTTGTTTTATGCGAGTTACAAAAGCCATCCGTCGAAAACAATCCGACCGGACTTGCCTTGATTTCGTAAGGATGAGGGCCCTTCCACGGGAATCCCTTATCCAGGTCATCAAGAAACAGGCAACATGTATGCCAGTTGGGCAGGAAGATTCGGGCCGGGGCGTTTTGCCCAATCGGAGGTTAATCAGTCAGAGGTTGATCAGTCGGAGGCTGCTCAGTCAGAAGCGGTGAGTTGGCGGTAGCGGCGACCGATCGCCAGCGCAAGCAGGACCCACAACAGGGCCAGGCCCACATTGACCAACGCAAAGCCGGCCGGGGCCAGATGGATCAGGGTGGTGCCCGCCAGCACCAACAGGGCCGCCATCACATCGCCCATGCGCACGAAGAACGAATCGATGGCCTGCTTGGCCTTGTACTTTTCGTCGCGCGTGGTGGGCAGAAACAGCATGTTGCGCACGGTGTTTTGCAGGGAATAATCAGTGGCATTTTCGGCGGTCTTCGCCCAACGCGCGATGCTCAGGATGGGAAACAGCGCCATCAAAAGGTAGCCACCCATGGCAATGACCGGCAAGACGACCAGGGCGCGGTTCACGCCGATCCACCCCACCAGGCGCGACACCAGAAAGAGTTGCGCCAGCAGGCCAACCAGGTTGACGATGGAGAAGAACCCGGCGTAGAAAGTGCCGATGGCCACGCCGACTTCGGCTTCGCGCTCAACCACTGCGGCGTCGTATTGGCCGTCGCTCATTTCGACGGTGCGCACGACTTCGGGCACCGAGGCCTGGCGGTCGGCCGACACCTTGGCGCCCAGCACGTATTCGCCGGTGGTATTGACGAGGTTGGCCATGATCATCATCAAGGCGATCAGGCCCAGATAGCGGTTGCCAAAAACGAGGGCAAAAAAATAATACTGTTTTCACCAAATCCATTACCCACTCC
>DAOVTU010000386.1 GCA_030632925.1 Candidatus Krumholzibacteriia bacterium
CCCTTGCGGATGGCCATTCCATGTATCATTCTTGGCATCCTGATCGCCGGAGTGGTGGTCTCTCTTGTATCGCAGGGGGTTATCCAACTGTGGAACTAGATAGTCTGAGCCACAGGTTTCTCGGTAGTCAGATCCGCTTAAGGTCGGGGTGTAGCGCAGCACGGTTAGCGCGCCTGCTTCGGAAGCAGGAGGTCGGGAGTTCAAATCTCCCCACCCCGACCACTTTTTCCCTCCGCACATTTTTAACATGTGTTCCCAATGCGCTCACGTTGGTATTTTTGCTGTGCTTGGTGACCGCTCCGCTGAACGCCCTGGGCGACACCTCTTCGCCGGCCACCTACAAGGTCCACAAGGGCGACAACCTCTCGGTCATCGCCCAGCGCTTCGGCACCAGCGTCAAGACTCTCAAGCGTGACAACAACCTCAGCAGTGATGTTATTCACGTGGGACAGGCGCTGAAAGTCACTAATCCATTTAGAGGGCAAGGCAACAAGCGCGTGAAGTGGGGCCGGCCTTTGCGCAATCCTGGCCCCATATTGCGGCCCTTTGGTCCGTACCAGGCCGGCGGCATCCTGATGCCCCGCACCGGCACGGATTTGTCCAGCCCGGTGGGAACACATCTGTACAGCCCTGCCATTGGTGTGGTGCGCCACAGCGGCGCCATGGAGGGGTTTGGGCATTTGCTCATCATCGAGCACCCCGGTCGTTACGCCACCGTCCTGGCCCCGTGCGATCCAGCCAGTTTGACAGTCGAAGTCGGTCAGGCGGTTTTACGCGGAGAGCCCCTCGGCAAAACCAGCAACCCACCCGAAGTCGGGGCCCAGCCCTTTGTCCACATTGAACTGCGGCGGGACGACAAGGCCATCGCGCCGGATCGTCTCATCAAATAGGAGAACGCCATGGATATCCGCGAGCACATCCGGGCCGTGCCCGACTTTCCCAAGCCCGGCATCCTGTTTCAGGACATCACCCCGGTCATGGAAAACCCGGCGGCCTACAAGGCTTCCCTGAAGGGAATGCGGGAACTGCTGGATGGGGTGGAGTTTGACACCTTCGCGGCCATCGAGTCGCGGGGCTTCATTTTTGGCGGACCGCTGGCTGTGGAAATGGACCGCTGCATGGTCCTGGTGCGCAAGGCCGGCAAGCTGCCCGCCAAAACCAGGGCCGTCACTTATAATTTGGAATATGGCGAGGCCACCCTTGAAGCACACCTGGACAGCTTCAAGCCGGGGCAAAAGGTGATGATCGTCGACGACCTGTTGGCCACTGGTGGCACCGCCGAAGCGACGGCCAAGCTGGTGAAAGCCGCGGGCGCCGAAGTGGCCGGTTTCCTGTTTCTGGTGGAACTGGATTTTCTCAACGGACAGGAAAAACTGGCGGGCACGGCGCCGGTTTTTTCTCTTGTGCACTACTAGCGGCACCTCTATTTTGAGGCCCTGCTTGAAATGGGTAACAGGTGCCCCCGTAGCTCAGTCGGATAGAGCATCAGATTCCTAATCTGGGGGCCACAAGTTCGATTCCTGTCGGGGGCACCACCTATTTCTCTTTGGAATCGCCCGTCTCCAATGATCTGTCGGCAGCAATGGGGGAGTTGGCCAGAAAACTGGTGCCCAAGGCCCGACCTGGAGCAATATCCTGCTCCACTTCATCCAGCCATTCATTCAATTCCGTATGGGTAAAAGGCTTGGTAAAAGTCCGGAAGCCGAGTTGGCGGGCCTTCTCGTTTTCTTCCCGGCTCCAACTGCCCGCCATCACCGCCATGTGCTTGTTCCGGCAACCCACTTCTCTTTGTTTTTCCAGAAACTCAATACCTGAGCCGTGGCTCAAGACCGCGTCGGTGATGATCACATCAGCACAGACGGTGCCGTCACAAACACTGCAATTGAAACCATGGGGGAAGGCGAAAACCTCGTAGCCGCGGCGCTTGAGGCACTCGGAAAGAAACAGACGCACGGTGGGTTCGGCGTCGAAGACGAATACGCGCAATTTCATGATCACACCTGACGAGCGAGGTCGGCATGTCGACAACTGCAGGTTGGTTCAACTGATATTGACAGTAACGTATCATCAGGGGTGAAAGCAAGCGTTCTGAGGGAAGATCAACTAGGGGAGCGACTGAACCGGCGCCATGACTGCACCCATGCCGCCGAATCCCGCCGCATAGTGGGGCATCTCGGCTTCGACTTCGGGCAGCCCGTTCCAGAACCACAGGTCAAAGTACCGCGAATGGCCACGGGGGGTGTAGCAGGCCCGGAAGTGCTCCTGGAATTTGCTGGGGAAAAGCTCGTTGTGGGGCTCGTACCAGTTTTCCTTGTCGAAAGGCACTTCGCTGCGCGGCACCAGCCACACCGAAACCCGACCTTCGCTCAGGGCCCGGTAGGTTTCGGGAGAAAGCCCCCGGCCAGACAAGCTGGAATCCATCACCGAGATGGGATCGATCAGCAAGGGGTTGTCCGCAAATACCAACAACGGGCGCAGCCAGGTGGCCCGGAAACTTTTGTTTTCGCCACCGCAGGCCATGGAAATCGTCAGCTCCGGATAGAGGCGCATGATCTCCTGGACGTCCTGGGCCAACTCAGGCGTTTGGCCAATCTGGTAGTCCACGAAGCGCACGGCGCGGTAGGCGTTCACACTGCCGCTCAGGACAGCGGTAAAAACCGTGGCCAACACCAGCGCCTGTCGCAACGGCAATCTGGTTGGCAACAAATTCCGGCCAAATACTGTTGTCTGGGCCAAGGTCCCCAGCAGGTACATGGTCGTCGGAACCAGGGGCAAAAGGTGCACCGGACCCGCACCGGGCTTGGAGGCCAGCAATAAGGTCAGCCCATAAACAGGCACCAAAGCCGCCAACTCCAGGCGGTTTTCCCGCAGCACACGCCGACGATCGGAGGCGGCCAGAACCACCCCGATGATGGGCAGCAACAGGAATCCGGCGTAGCGGAAAGTGAGCGCCAGGGTGTGGGTTTCCAGACCGTGGCCCATGGCATTGGTCAGCCAGCCCAGATAGTTCACCAGCGACACTTGCGGATACAGGAAAAACGGCGAGATCACGAAGACCAGCGTACCCAGCCCCGTCAGCAGCACATCGCGCCGACCATATCGCTGCAGCACCAGAACGAATATCGGCAGGAAATAAACGGCTCCGTGAGCCTTGAGATTGATGGCAAAGCCGGCCGTTGCCGCCACCGTCAACAAGGCCAGCCAGCGGCGCTGGCGGACGGCGGCAAACAAGCCCAGGCCAACTGCGAACAGAAGCAGCGCATCGGGACGCACAAGGTAGACGGCGAAGCCTTGGGTCCAGTAGTAGAGAACTGCCAGGGCGGTGATGCCCAGAGCAATCAGGTCCCGCTGCCTGCGTGCCAGGGCCGCGTACAGGAATATAAGGCTGCCGGTGGTTCCGAATACCGAGGCGAGCTTGGCTGAGGCCAACGAGGGACCCAGTATCTTGAGAAAAAGTCCGTTGGTCAGGAAAACCGAAGGCCCGTAGAGGACACTGTACCGTTCAGCAGCGTCAAAATCGTTGTAGAGGGGCTGGCCCGATTGCACCAACCAGGACAGGCACGAAACCACCGGCTCGACTTCGCCGGCAAAGCCATTGATGTTCATGTACCACACGCCGATGGCGCCAAATATCCCCAAAAGACCAAGTGAGCCTACAGTGACCCAACGCCTGGTCGGGCCATTAGGCAGGTGCCCAAACAGGGTATCTTTTGAAAATCCTGTCCGGTTGGAGCAGGCCTGGCGGCGGGAGAAGAACCACGCACATACAAAGATAACGGCAAAGGTGAGCACCAAATGCCGGGCAAAAAAGATGAAAATATCTAAAATCGAGCGCAACAAGATGTGTCCCAAGACTGCGTAAGCCGCGCCATATCAGGGGGTTAGCGATCAAGGACTGGCGAATGCCCTTTGATAGCCTACGGAACCCATCTTGCCACAAAACCAACAAAAATGTCAATAGTTATAATTACAGATTAAAAGACTAGTATATCTCACTAAATGAACAGACTATGTCGTTAAGTTGATGTAATTTATGAACTTGATGTCATACATGGCGTGGAGGTACATAGATACTCGTTTCGCAACATTGTCGTTATCATCCGGATGCTGCTCTGCAAAGGCCTCAACGAGATCTGCAACCGAACGCTCGCCGTCCATCAGGCGCCACAGAAAGGTGC
>DAOVTU010000084.1 GCA_030632925.1 Candidatus Krumholzibacteriia bacterium
AATCGCCACCCTGACCATGGTCAGAAAGCAGACGAAGACGTCGCGACAAAGTATTGTCATTTCTTCATTTACACAGCACGGCAACCCGGCGGTGGCTGGAAGCCGTCCGATGGATTTCCGTGGATCGGAAAATTTAACAGTTGAAGCCTGTTTTGGCAAGGTAGGGCGGGTTTGGGCAGATTGCCGCCAGGGTCAATAAACGGCGAAAAACAGATCCGCCCCGGCCGGTTGGTGGTTCCAGAATGCCTGCCCATCCGGATAATAGTCCAGGTTGGCATCCTGGCCCGCTTTGGGCTGGTGCCAAAACAACGTAAATGGACTTTGGCCATCGGTGTTGCCCTCGAGGTCCAGGATGATTGCACCTCCGACCGTGCCCGGCACCGGGTCGAAAGACAAGCCCACCCGTTCGATCTGCTCATTCAGGGTGATCTGCAGCGGGATCTCGGCCAGCAGTTGGTCGCCCCGGCCGTCGGTCACCCCCACCACCCGCAGCGTCACCGAAATCTGCTGGGGCCACGGGCCGGGCGAGCCCACCAACAAGGCCACGCCACTGAGATCAAAATCGGACACCTGGACGATCTGGGCCACCGAAGTGCCGGGGCCCATGACCGGTGTGGTGCCGGTGCGCACAAACTGGGTGTCGCCGGGCAGCCGTTTTTCCAACGGCAACTGGCGCACCGCTGCTTCGCCCCCCGCTTGGTGGTGCAGGATTCGAAATACGCCATCCGGTGTTTGCATACTGCTACTCAGCGAATAGTTCTGCCGCAGGTGGGAATACAGCTCCGGCGCCAGGGCCTTTACGGTGCGCACACCAGTGACGAGGCCGGCACTGCGCCCCAGCACCACCACTGCGGCCGGATCAGCCTGCAGCGCGGCCACCGCCTGTTGCGGGTCGCGCACTTCCCCGGCCAGCAGAGTCATTTGCGAAGTGCCCAGAGGCGCGTCCAGCAGAAACACGAGGCCCGGCTGGGCGGGCCAGGCCACAACAGGTGAATGGCCGTCCCACTGCGTGTCGTTCAGCAACGCCTCCAACCCTTGTTGGCGTTCAGTGCCCAAGTGAATCCGGGCAGTTTCGCGTTCCCATTTCGAGAGAGTCGGGCGGTCCAGATGGGTGGCCAACCACAACTGTTCACCCAGACGTGGTCCCAGGACCAGTACGCAACCCAGGACGGCGGCCACCAGGCCGATGCGGTTCCGGAGGCGGGACAAGAGCACGGGCAACAACAGCAACAGGGCCCAGGCGATCAGGCGCAGATGATCGGTATCGCCACGACCGAGCAGGGTGGACCATCCGGCCAGGGACAAGGCCGCCAAGGGAGCCAACTTGCCCAACTGGCGGCGCCACACCAGCCACAACGTGCCCGCTGGCAACAGCCAGGCCAGGACAAACAGCAGGCGCCAAGCCAGGGTGCGCCAGGCGGCCTGGCCGGGCATGAACGCCGTCAGGGATTCGCCGGTATTAAGGCCCGAAAAAACTTCCGCCAGCGACTCACCAGATGTGAACGTGGCCCACCACGAGCGGCCCATTTCGCCGCCGAAGCGGGTGACCGGGTAGACAACCGTATCCCACCAGACCGTGCCCAGATAGCCCTTGAAAATTGCGGCAATGGCAAAGGGAGCCAGCACCAAAGCCCAGCCACCACCGACTTCAAGCCAGGACCAGCCAGGCAGGCTGTTTTCTGCGCCCCGGCGGCCCAGGAACCAACCACCCAGCAGGATGACGGCGCCGTAGGCCATCATGTCCAGGCCAAAGAGACTGAGCAGCCCCCACGCCAAACCGAGCACCCATCCGCGCCCCAGACGATTGCCGGTCGGAATCTGGTTGGCCACCACCGCGGCGAATACCGCGGCGGCCACATAGCGCGGATAAACCGGCCCCAAGGCCAATACGCCCACCGGCACCAGCCAGGCCCAGCGCCCGGCTCCGAGGCGCCTGGTCAGCCAAAAACCAAAGCCGGCCGCCACACCGTCGAGCACGGCCTTGAATACGGCCAGGGCCAACACCGAATGGCCAAAAATTTGCAGGAAGGGCAGGATGAGGACATAACGCGCCGGGCCGTAGATCGAAAAAAGGTCGCGAAAAAGGTGGCCACCACCGGCGAGCACCCGCCCTCCCAGCAGCCACAGGCCATCGTCCATCAGGTTGAAGCCCTGGATGTGCACGCGCAAGCCGACCAGCAGCGGCAGCAGTCCGGCCAGAAGGGGCAGCAGGCGATAAAAAGTGGTGTTACTTGATTTCGAGTGTGCGGCACCGTTTTTCATAATGGCCGACTAACCCCGCAGAAGAGTGATCCGTTCGGCCCGGTCGGTGGCACCAAAAAGCCACGAACCGCTGACCAGAATATCGGCTCCAGCCTGCCGGCACTCGGGGCCCGTCACGTCGTTGATGCCGCCATCGACATTGATCAAGAAGTCGTGGCCTTCGCTGGTCCGCCGGCTTTTCAATTCGTTGATTTTTTCCAGGGCCACCGGATTGAATTTCTGGCCGCCAAAACCGGGCTGCACGCTCATTACCAAAACCAGATCGACCTCGGACAGCCAGGGCAGGATGTCCGCCAATGGCGTGCCAGGATTCAGGCTGATGCCGGGCTTCATGCCCAGCTCAACAATGCGCTTCAAGGTGGACCCAATTTCAGCCTCGGCCTCAACGTGAATAGTCAGGCCATCGACCCCGGCCTTGGCGAAGGCCTCCAGGTACTGGTCGGCGTGGCTGATCATCAGGTGGGCATCCAAAGGCAGGTCGCTCAGGCCGTGCACGAATTTGCAGATGAAAGGGCCGAAAGAAATATTGGGCACGAAGTGGCCGTCCATCACATCGAGGTGCAGCAAATCGGCCCCGGCGGCGGTCATGTTGTCGACGTCATTTTTCAGGGCGGCAAAATCGGCCGAAAGCAATGACGGGGCCACCCAGGCTTGGCCCTCAGCGGGACGAGGCAACCAGTTCAAGGCGTTCTCCTTTGCGGATGCGCTGACCCGCAGGCGGTTGTTGGGACAAAACCAGATTGGGCGCGGTATGGGAGGTGCGTTGGTAGGTGACCGGCGCCAAAACAAATCCCGCATCGGCAATGGACTGCCGCGCCTGGTAGAGAGGCACGCCGCGCAGGTCGGGCATGCGCAACAACTCGGTCGCCGCAGGTTCCGCCACCACCAGGTCAACCACGGCACCCTTGTAAAGTTCGATGCCGGATACGGGGTTCTGGAAATCCACCACCGGTTCGGTGACCCCTTCGCGGCGCACACGCAGCACACGACCGAGGCGATAATTTTCCCGCTGCAGGGTGATCTCGGCCTGGCGCAGGGAAAGCCCGGCCAGATGCGGCACCGCACCAGCCGGCGGTCCGCTGCTGGTGATCACGCGCACGGTTCGCCCACCGCGAATGCGGGAAGAGGGGCCCGGCACCTGATCGAGGATCATGCCTACGGGAATCGTCGGGTGGGCCCGCTGGCGGGCGACCTCGACCTCCAGCCCCACGTTGCGCAACTGGGTGCCAGCACCGGTCACGCTCATGCCGCGCACATCCGGCATGGTCACCACTTTGTTGCCGTGGATGATCGACGGCAGCACGTAGAAATTCACGCCCAGAAGAGCCACGCCGCCAACGGCGACCAGGCCTATAATCAGGAGGAGAAATTTCCAGAGCTTCACGTGTGTTCCTTCGCCGTTCAGTCAGTCTTGCGCAACCGGGCTGCAAAAAATCCGTCGCCGTGTCCACCGGCCGCCTGGTTTTCCTGGGGCAACCAGTAACGTCGCCAAATACCCTCCGCATCCGGGTCGGGCACCAAGTCGGTGCGCTCCTTCAAAAGCTTCGCCAACACCTGATCATTTTCTTCGGGCTCCAGCGAACAGGTGCCGTACATCAGGCGCCCACCCGGGGCCAGCAAATCCGCCGCCCGATGGGCCAGCATGCCCAGGGTGACAGCCTTGCGTTCGGGGGTCTTGGCCTTCAAGCGCCAGCGACCGTCCGGATGATGCCGCAGCACGCCGGTGCCGCTGCAGGGCCCGTCCAGCAGGATACCGCCAAACGTGGCCGGCGCAAAGGGAGGATATTCCCCGTCGGCCATCAGCAAGGGCACCTGCCCCGCAGCCACCCGTTCGGTGGTATCGCGCAGCAGATTCAGGCGTTCGGGGCGATTGTCCATGGCCACCAGCACCGTCGTATCAGGCAACATGGCCCGCAGATGGGCGGTCTTGCCACCGGGCGCCGCACACATGTCCAACACCGGATGATTGGCAATCAGGTCGGAATCCAGGCCCGACGCCAGCCAGTTGGTCGCCCGTTGCACCGTCGCATCCTGAACGATGAGGAAAGGCATGCGTTCCAGACATTCGCGCAACAGGGCACGAGACGGACGTTCCAACACGGTCAAAAGACCCGGCGCACCACCGGCTTCAGTCTCGATACCTGAGGCGGCCAGTTGTTGCTGCGCTTCGTCTTTCGAAAAATCGCCCAATACGTGCAGGTGCAGGTCGACCGATTTGTTGGTCCACGCACAGAGCCCCTCAGCCTCCACAACGCCAAAGTTTTTCACCCAGCGGGTGACTAGCCACGGCGGCAAACTGTACCAGGCCGACAACCAGCGGGGACGGTCGGATTCAAAATCCGCAAAGACATTGCGCAGGCCTTCTTCACGCCGTTCGGGCGAAGGGTTCTCGCCCAGCACCTGCCGCCGGATGGCCTGCAGCATGCCGTTGACGAAGCCCACCTTGTTGCGCCCGGCCTTCAGGCGGCACAACTCGCCGGCCTGGTGTATGGCCGCATAGGCCGGCACACCGTCAAGGCTGAGCATCTGGTGCAAAGCCAAACGCAGGATGCAGACCAGCACGGGATCATTGGGCGGACGCTTGCGGCTGAATTCGGTGATCACATGGTCGTAGCGCCCCTGCCACTGCAGGGTGCCGCGCACAAGTTCAGCCAGGAAGGCGGCCGCACGAGGATCCGGGGCCTTGTTCAGGGCACGGTCCAGCACTGGATCGAGATTTTCGCCCGACTCCACCGCCAGCAAGACCTCCAGGGCCTGCAATCTCACCGGTTCGCAACTCATGAGCGCAACACATCTCCGGCTTGCAGGGAAAATCCACGCAGGAACTCGTCAATGGCCAAAGTCTTGCGGCCGGGGCACTGCAATCCGGTCAGCAACAGCGAGCCTTCGCCACACGCCACTTCCACACCTTCGGGCGCCACGCGCAATACCGTGCCCGGCGTCTTGCCAGACGACAGGAAAGACATCGGGCGGGCCTTGGTCACCTTCAGCGCCTGCTCCCCCAGATAGGTGGTGGTGCCGGGCCAGGGCTGCAGGGCGCGGATCTGGTTGTGCACCGTGATCACATCACGGTCCCAACGCACCGCCGAAAGGGTCTTCGTCAGCTTTGGTGCATACACGGCACCTTTGTCGTCCTGGTCCTGGGGATCAACATGGCCCGTCTGCAGGCCGCGCAGGGTATGGATCAAAAGATCGGCGCCCTGACCAGCCATGCGGTCGAGCAATTCGCCCCCATTGTCTTCGGGCCCGATAGCGATGGAACGCTGAGCCAGCACCGGCCCCGTATCCACGCCCGGATCCATGCGCATGATCGTCACACCGGTCCAGCTGTCACCATGCAGGATGGAATATTGCACCGGCGACACGCCCCGCCACCGCGGCAGCAGACTGGCGTGCACGTTGATGCAACCGTAGGTCGGCGACGAGAGCAGGGGTTCGCGCAGGATATGACCGAAGGCTACTACGACTACGGCATCCGGCTTTTCGGCCATGACGGCCGTTGAAACTTCCTTGCCCTGGCCTTTGCCAAAATCCATGACCGGAATGTTGTGTTCCTGGGCGGCAGCCTTGACCGCCGTGGGCAGCATCTTGCGCCCGCGACCGGCCCGACGATCCGGCTGAGTGACCACCAGCGTGACCTCAAAGCGGGCCTCGATCAAGGCCTCAAGACTGGGCACCGCAAAATCCGGAGAGCCCATGAATACGATTCTCATCGCCGGTTCCTAATCATTGGGGAACATTCCTTAATCATTTCGACCATCCAAACAGGCGTTGCACCGCGATGCCCAGCAACCGGGGTCCCAACAGCCAACGATCCCAGACCGAAAGATGATCGATAAACAATACGCCATCCAAATGGTCGACTTCGTGCAGGATGATCCGCGCCAGCAATTTGTCACTGCGCAATTTCTGCACGCCGTTCTTGTCCGGCGTCTCGTACACCAACTCCACCCCACCGGGCCGCATCACATCGGTGTACAGCCCGGGAAAGCTGAGGCAACCTTCTTCGAAGGGAACCTGCCGGCCAAAAGTGCGCTGGACAACCGGGTTTACCAGGTCCAACCGTTGCTCACCCTCGGGCCGGTCCGGATCCCGGATCACAACCACGCGCTGGTCAACACCGATCTGGGGTGCGGCCAAACCGACACCCCCATCATCGGCAAGAGTTTCCCAAAGCGCCTCGAGCAGGGCACGAGTTTCCGAAGCACCAACCTGCGCTTCGGAGGCCCGGCGCCGCAGACAACGGTCACCAAACAGACGGATCCTCGAGATGGCCACCGGAGCTACTCGCTTTCGGTGACGACCCCGTTGACGGCCGACTTGGCCACTTCGACTTTCACGCCTTCAGCGATCGTGACGATGATGCGGTCGGCCTTGACGTCTTTTACTGTGCCAAAGATGCCACCAGTGGTGACCACCTTGTCACCGCGCTTGATGGCCTCGATCATGGCCTTGCGCTGGTCAGCCTGTTTTTTCTGGGGCCGGATGATCATGAAGTAGAAAATGGCGAAAATGGAACCGAACATCAGCATGGTCATCGCGCCACTGCCACCACCGCCACCGGCGGCCGAGCTGCCCATGGCCAACAGATTCATCGGGAGCATGAAACTCTCCTCATTAAAAAGTATGGGAATCGGCGGCAACGGCAGTGAACACCGCGCCGCGGGACGAAACTCGCCCCCCCAAAATGGTGTGCGATCAGGGATTGGTCAACTTTGGGCTACTTCGGCCGGTGGCCTTTTGGCTTCGTACTGCGCGCAGCGGCCAAACGGGCCTCTTCCCCGGCCTCCCAGCGTCCAATTGCCGCGGCCGCATATACCGGATACCGGTCCTGGCGGATGGCCAGGCGGATTTCGGCCATTAACTCTTGGTAATAATGCAAATTGTGGATCGTGGCCAAGGTCGGGCCAAGAATTTCATGGGCCTGGAACAAATGCCGGATGTAGGCCCGGCTGTGGCGGGCGCACACGGGGCAGCCACACTCATCATCGATGGGCCGGCTGTCCTCGGCATAAGTCTGGTTCTTGATCACCAGGCGGCCGTCGCGGGTCAGGACCGTGCCCGTGCGGGCCATCCGGGTCGGCAGCACGCAGTCGAACATGTCGACACCCATTTCCACGCTGGCCAGGATGTCGTTGGGGAAGCCGACGCCCATCAGGTAGCGGGGTTTGTCGTTGGGCAATAGTCCCGCTGCCAGATCAGTCACCTCGCGCATGGCGCTGACCGGCTCGCCCACCGACAGGCCACCGATGGCATAGCCCGGCAAATCCAACTCCACGATTTCGGCCGCAGACTTGCGCCGCAGGGTTTCGTCCACCCCGCCCTGCATGATGCCGAACAGAACACGCTCCCAGCCTTCACGCATTTCGCGCCCACCAAAGACATCCTTGCAGCGATTCAACCAGCGGGTGGTGCGCTCGACGGCCCGGGCCACTTCGGCCGGGTCCGCGCCATAGGCCGCGCACTGGTCAAAGGCCATGACGATGTCCGAACCGAGGGCCAGCTGGATTTCCATGCTCAGTTCAGGATTGAAGAAATGCTTGCTGCCGTCCAGATGGCTGCGGAATTCGACGCCGTCTTCGGTGATCTTGTTCAGTTCGTTGAGAGAGAACACCTGGAAGCCCGCGCTGTCGGTCAACAGCACGCCGTCCCAGCCCTCGAACTTGTGCAACCCGCCGAAGCGGCCCACCAGTTCGTGCCCTGGGCGCAGGTACAGGTGGTAGGTATTGCCCAGAATCAGTCGTGCGCCTGTATCCCAGACCTGCTCAAAGGTGACGGCCTTGACCGACCCCACGGTGCCGACGGGCATGAAGACCGGCGTCTCGACCACGCCGTGTCCGGTGGTCAGGGTGCCGGTGCGCGCGCGGCAGTTTCCGGCCGCATGGTCGACGGTGAAGGAAAAAGGCGTGTCCAGTTTGTGCTCGCTCACGATTGCTCCGGTCCGGGTTGGTCGGCGCTGCTTTTCATTCCCGGCAGGATGAGCATGCAGTCGCCATAGCTGTAGAAGCGCATTTCGGTTTGCACCGCTTCGGTGTAGACCTCGCGCCAGATATTTTCGCCCATCAACGAGGCCACCAGCATGAGCAAAGACGAACCCGGCAGATGGAAATTTGTCAGCAGGCCATCAGCCGCGCTGACCTTGTCAGGTGGGCTGATGAAGAGCCGGGTTTCTCCCGCCACTTCCCAGTGCCCACTCACAAGGTGGGCCTCGCCGGTGAAAGACGGATCAGGGTCGCCGGCAGTGGCACCAAATCGGCGGGTATCCAGCCCTTCACTGTTCAAACCCAGTCGCTGAACTGATTCCAATACTCTCAGGGCCGTGGTTCCCACCGCAATGACGCGTCCGCCGGCCGCACGGGTGGCTGCCATCTCGCGACTGGTCTCGGCCGGCAACCGGAAAAATTCCCGATGCAGACGCCGCGCCGCGATTTGATCTTCACTGGGCGGTTTAAAAGTTCCCGGCCCCACGTGCAGGCTCACGCGACTCAACTTCACCCCCGCAGCCTGCAATTTTTTGAGGGTCTCATCCGAGAAGTGCAGACCCGCCGTGGGTGCGGCCACCGACCCCGCTCCCGAAGCATCGGCCTGG
>DAOVTU010000209.1 GCA_030632925.1 Candidatus Krumholzibacteriia bacterium
GAGCGAACAAGTGGCTGATCTGGCCAAGGACCACCGCGTGGTCACCATCGACCTCGCCGGCCACGGCCAATCCCAGGCCGGACGCAAAGCCTACACCATGGAAGCCTTCGGCCAGGATGTGGTTGCAGTGCTCAACGAATGGGATCTCGACAACGTGATTCTCGTGGGACACTCCATGGGAGGCGCCGTCATCACCGAGGCCGCCCTGGCTGCCCCGGAAAGGGTAAAGGGCCTGATCGGGGTCGACACTTTTCAGAAGGTGGACATGGTAGTGACCGACCAGCAGGTCGCCGGCTTCGTCTCGACCTTTGATCGCAACTTCCAGGCCTTCACCAAGCAGTGGGTCACCAGCATGTTCCCGGTTGGTGCCGACAGCGCCCTGGTCGAGGAAATCTCCAGCGACATGGCCAGCGCCCCTGCCGAAGTCGGCCTCAGCGCCATGGAAGAACTGCTGCGCTGGTACGGTGGCCTGGCCCCCGCGCAGTTGAAGAAACTCGGCGTGCCCCTGATGTGCGTCAACAGCGACAAGGAACCCACCGACGAGGCGGCCATGCTGGCGGTGCGGCCCGACTTCCAGGTGCGCTACCTGCCGGGCACCGGCCACTTCCTGTTCCGCGAGGATCCGACCGCGTTCAACAAACTGCTGCGCGAAACCATTGCCGAATTGATGCCCAAATAGTCCCGCCCAAAACAAGGCCGCCCCATCCCGAAGGATGAGGCGGCCTTTTTCGACAGTCTGAATTCTGCGTTGCGCCTATCTCGGCACCGCGATAAACACGCTGCGCTGCTGCGACGGCTTGTACACCCGCAGGAACACCGGGCGGTCCGTATTCTTACCCAACGCGTTCTTGAAGGCGCCGATATTCGACACGCCCTCGCGACCCACTTCCTGGATCACGTCGCCCTCGGCCAGACCTTCACGGGCCGCGTTGCTGGTATTGTTCACGCCCACAACCAACAGACCTTCGATATCGTCCGGCAGGTTGGCCGACGTCCGCATGGTCGTCGTCAGCTCGCGCACCGTGACTCCGTCGAGGGTATCGTCCTGGTCGGGCTCGGCCGGCGTAGTGTTCGGGCCGCCAACGGCGCTGGGCAGTTCTTCCAACTGGACGTACACATCTTTTTCGGCACCATCGCGAACGATGGCCAACCGCACTTTTTCGCCCACCTCAGACAAACTGATCACGTTGCGCAGCATGCTGGGGTTCTTGATCGCCTTTTCGTCCACGCTCAGGATGATGTCGCCGTTGCGCAGGCCTGCCTTATCGGCCGGCGTATCGTCATTGACCTGGGTGATGAGCACGCCACGGGGCCGGTCCATGCCGTAGTAGTCGGCCATGCTCTGGTCCACCGCCTGGGGGAATACGCCCAGATAAGCCCGCTGCACATGACCCACCGTGCGCAGGGATTCCACCACGCGCATGGCCATGTTGGTCGGGATGGCAAAGCCAATGCCCTGGCTGCCACCGCTGCGGCTGAGGATGGCGGCGTTCATGCCCACCAACTCGCCCTTCATGTTGACCAACGCACCGCCGCTATTGCCGGGGTTGATCGAAGCATCGGTCTGGATCAGATCCGAGTAGTCCATCAGGCCGATGTTGCGACCCAAGGCGCTGGCGATGCCCAGGGTGACCGTCTGGCCCACGCCGAAGGGATTGCCGATGGCCATGACCTGGTCACCGACCCGCAACAGGTCGCTGTCGGAGATCTCCAGGAAAGGCAGGTTCTCGGCATCGATCTTGATCAGGGCCACATCGGTCGGCGGGTCGGTGCCGATGATTTCGGCTTCGTACTCGCGCTCGCCCGCAAAAGTGACGTGCACCTTGGAGGCGTTCTCGACCACGTGGTTATTGGTCAGGATGTAGCCGTCGGCCGAGATCACAATGCCCGAACCGAGGGAGTGCTCCATGCGCTCCTGGTTCTCGCCACCACCGTTGTTGTGGGTGTCGTCATCGGGCATGTTGAAAAAGCGCCGGAACATGGGGTCTTCCATGAACGGGTGCTCAAAATTGTTGTCGACCACTTTGTCAGTGGAAATATTGACCACAGCGGGCATGGTCCTGGCGGCGACGTCTGCGTAGGAACGCAGTTCACCGGTGGATTCCTGGGCCAGTGACGGCACCGCGAACGCAATGAGCAGCAGGGCTGCCAATCCGGTCGAAATGATGCGGCCACGAACATGATTCTGCATGGGGGCTCCTTCAAGCGGCCTGGAATCAGGCCACAGGCGGGGCGGTCATTAAACCACTCCCGGGGGTTCAGGGGGATGTTCGCTCAGCTTTTCAAACTCGCCGGGTCTCCATAAGTTTCCATAAAAAAAGACCGGCCCGCCACTTTCGCGGAGCCGGTCTCACAGAAACAGAAAGGCCCATCGCCTAATTTCCGTCGTCACCAATAGCCTCAGTCGGGCATTCTTCCATGGCATCGACGCAAGCCTGCTCTTCTTCGTCGTTTTCGGGCTGCTTGTTAACAAAGGTGAAACCTTCGTCTTCGTTGCGCTCGAAGTTCTCCGGGGCCGTCTGGCGGCAGAGATCGCAGTCGATGCAGTTGCTGTCCACAAAGAACTTGCCGTCGACGCTTCCTTCGACCTTATCGGTATTGTCAGCCATTGGTTATCCTCCTGCCGCTCGCGGCTTGGGTTCCGTGGGTTTCCATAGATCTCCTGAGATCTCCTGAGATCTCAGGAGATCTAGCGGCCACATGAAAATCATGTTCAAAAGCTCCAGTTGTTTTCTAGATATACCAGAATCGGCCCGGAGCCAAGTTTTTTTCCACTTTTTGTATCGGTCGTGACTACCGGTTCTTAAACGGCAAAAAGGTCATGAAGTCGGCATGGTGCACCACATAGGCCTCGGTCGTGCGCTGAACCATGTCGCCCTCACCGGCGTGGGCCGAGATGATATGGCTCACTTCGTCCGGCACGCCCGCTTCCATGGCCAGGGCCACACCAGTGAAAGGATGGCGCAAGTAGCGTCCCGTATCGCTTTTACAGCTTTTGCCGTCTTTGATGTCGTATTCCAGCAACTTGCCCACATCGGCCAGGATGGCCCCGGCGATGGTCACGTCCAGGTCAACCGGCAGATCGTCGGTGAAAAACTCGTTCATCTTGATGGCCGATTCGCGGGCCACGTGCACCACACAGCGCTTGTGGGCCATGAAGCTGACTTTCAGGTCAGGCACCAGCAGGGTGAAGGGGATGGTATTGAGGTCTTCGGCCGTCAACGGGCTGCGTTCGAGGGCCAGTTCCCAGGTCTTGGCCGTGGCCTCGCGCAGTTTTTCGTCTTCGATCCATTCCAGCTCGGGCCACAATTTCAACACTTCGGCGTTCATGTTCACTCCTCGCCCAAACGGTGGGCAGATTGACGACCACTCAAGGTCGGTAGATGGCAAAGTCCTGTATCTCGCTGACCCAGGCCAGCAGGTTGCCGTCAGGCAAGCGTTCCAACATTCTGATATCCATGTCCAGAGGACCGGCCACAACGTGCCAGTCGCCGCGACTGGGCGGCCCCTTCAGGGTGAAGACCATCGCCGGAGCCGTGGTCCAGATCAAGACTTCACCGTCCCGGCTCGTGCTGCCGTCGATTCGCAGGTCCGCCAAAGGTCCCATGCCCTGCTGTTGTGGCTCGCGGAAAGCCCCGGCGTGGCTGTCATATTCCAACAAGACATTGGTGCTGGAATAACTGCCGTCCTGGTTCACTCTCGCAACGGCAAACAAGCTGCCGTCTTCGCCGGCCAGAAGATTCACTTCCCAATCGTATTGGCCTATGGCCCGCCACGGGCCATCTTCCAGGCAATAGAGCACCCCGCCCCGATCCACGGCGCCCAGGCGACCGTCGCCCAGCGACCACACCTTGAACTGCCGGGATTCGTCTTCCAGCAGAGGCATGATCCTTTGCCAGGATGTGCCCTGCCAATGATACAGGCCTTCGTCCCCTCCCGCATACAACTCGCCGGCCCCACTGAGGGCGGCCGTATCAAAGCCCAACGATTCGGTCCAGGTGCCCATCAATTGGGCCTGTCCACCCACACAGTGATACAGGGCCTCACGGCCCACAAGATAGTAGTCTTCGGGACTGATTCCACAACCGGCCTCGAAGGTGTAACTGCCCAACAACGGAACCCGGGCCACGTCCATGAGCAGGTGGGCCCCGGCCGCCGAGCGGTGCACCACACCGACATCGGTGTACAGAAGCATGCCGCCTTCGTCCAGCCGGATATGTCCGTAAATGCTCAGGTTGCCGGCGATGTCGCGCCGCTGTTCGCCATCCTCGGTCCAGGTCATGGTCGCATAACTGGATGAAGCCAGATAGTTCAGTTCATCACCAATGGCCATGATCGAATTGCTGTAGGCCACGTGTTGCTCAGGCTGCCAGGGCGCCACCGTGGGGTCGATATGCCACCAGGAACCCGACCGTCCATACCAGATCGTCTGGCCAACGACCCGCGTATTGAGGCTGGACCGGGAATCCAGACTGGTGTCGGTGATGGTGCGCCAGCCGGTTGGTTCGCGCACATACACACTGTCGGCAAAGGCGTAAAGGTGACCATCGCCAATGGTGGCCAGGCCCAGAACGCCGTGGTCGTCCGGATCCAGAACTTCGCCAGCCAGCCAGGGGCCGTCCGGCATGTCGCCCCAAATTTGATTCTCATTGGATTGATTGTCCCAGATCCGCACGTTGCCCAGATAATCCACCACGAACAGGGAATCATTCAGCACCGCGGCCGCAACCAGGTGAAAATCGCCGGAACTCGGCAACGTTGTCCAGGCCCCCGACTCGCGGCGCACCACCGTGCCATTGGAGCCCACTGCCCAAATCCGATCACCGTCCGCCAGGGCCAAAGCCAGCGATTCGTCGGTGCCGGTTTCTTCGCGCAGCCACTCCTCGCCTGCTCCGGCGTTGCTCGCCCGCGAAAAGGCCCGCCCCCCACTCCCTACGGCGACAAACTCACCGGCCGGCGCTTGCACGATCGAAGACAATGAATATCCGTCGCCCGAGTACCGGGTCGTCCAATCGCCAGCGATGTTCTCCAGGATGACTCCCCCTGTTCCCACCAACACCACTTGGGGGCTACCGGCGGTGGCCTGGTGATTCCACACGCCATCAATGAGATATTCTCCCTGGAGCAGGGACGCTGGTGAGGACCAGCCCGGATCGATTGGCCATTCATCACTGCCACCGGGCGCTATCAGGGGCACATATTCGCCATTGCCACATCCGGACAAGCCGGCAGTGGTCATGAGCAAAGAGATCAGGACTAAAGCGCCGCGGCTCATGGCGTGCCCCCGGACAAATCAACGGCGCCCACGAAATTCTCGCCCATGAGGAACAGGCCATGGCTGTCGGTCTTGACCAACTGGGCATAGCCGATACTTCTCATGATCGTCAAAAGTGGAGCCGCGACCGGTTCAATGGTCTGCCAGATCTCGTTTTCCCGCACCACCAGGGCATCCAGGGAAATGGACCAGCCCAGCAACCGGCCATCGTCCAGCACGCAGAAATCCGTGACTGTCGCGGCCACCGCGGTGTTGTTCTGGCGAGTGAACAGGCCGGCATCCCGCCAGCGGCCGTCAACCAGTTCCCGCGAGTTGGCGTACCCCATGACCATGGCCCACCCCTCACCCAGAACCGTCATCGACGTCGGGTCCCAACCCAGGGTCACCCACAGCAACTCCGGTGCGCTCTCGTTATTCATCACGTACAGGCCATCGGTGTTGAGGATTTCGATTTCCGTCGCCGAACGCCGTCTCAGGCCGCGAATTCTGTGGTCATAAAAATCCGGTGTGGGTACGAAGGTGATCTCGCCACCGCGCAGCGATCCGATCCCCTCGTCGCTGCTGATGAGCACCTCACCATCGGGCATGGTGTAGACCCGCAGGATGTACCCCGGAATGGGCAGCTCGTGCAGATCGGTGCCATCCCAGTGCCACAAATGTTTAGTGTCCTTGACCAGCAACCGGCCTTGATCATCGACCAGCAAGGCGTTGTTGAGTGGGTTGTTCCGGCTCGAATTTTCGGTTTGGGCCACAAGTTGCCACACGCCCGAATCGACCGACTCGGTCTGAAAAAGTGAACCCTCGTCCATGTACAGCA
>DAOVTU010000505.1 GCA_030632925.1 Candidatus Krumholzibacteriia bacterium
CCTTAATTATACACCATTTTGGGGAATTGTGCCGGATCGAGGGCAAAAAAAGGGCCGGCCCGATGGGCCAGCCCTCAAATATGTCGAAATCACGAAGCGCTAGGCCCCTTTGGGGTTATCACCGTATTGGTTGGAGCCCGGTTCGCTGTCCTGAGTCATGAAAAAGAACAGAATGACCAGATTCAGCAGCGGTACGAACATGCCGAGCAGCCACAGGCCGGGCTTGCCGATGTCGTGCAGACGCCTGATTCCCACGGCAACCATAGGTACCAGGTAGGCCAGCGAAAAGAGAGTCGAGAGAATTCCGGGCGAGCCAAACATCATTTCGACCAGGCTCAGGACTACTGTGATGGCCACGTTGATCAAATAGAACGTCCAAAATTCCGTGCGGTGTGAACGCCCGTTGAACTTCTTGAAGTTCCGCCAGGCTTGCATGTACCATTCCATATGATCTCTCCCTTTTTCCGGTGGCCTCAGTATTGATGGTTGGTTGACCAGAATACCATCGGTCAAAACCGCCTAAAAATGAAGCTAAAATTCCAACTTCAATTGCGCCGCCGGCCCATCTTCCACCGTCAGGAAGGCGCGGGTGTCCATGATCATCTCGTCCAGATCCAGGCCCAGCTTGCGGTCGCCCGACCAGCGGGCGTGGCGCAGGGAGTGGTCGTGCAGCCGCATGGCCCCGCGGGGACAGTCGCCGGCGGCCTTGAGGTGGGCGGCCGAGCATTGGATGACCGCCTGCAGAACGTGGGCCGCCGGGGTGCCGAGGCCCGCGGCGTGCCACAACCCCTCGAGCACTTCATGGCATTCCCACCAATAACCCTCGTTAAACAAGTCGATGCCGTAGAGGTAGTGTTCGCATTCGCGCCAGTCCTCAATATTGAGGTCAGGCAACTCCGGTTCCGGCTGTCCATAGGAATGACCTTCCGGGTCCCGGATGGGGTGTGGCGTAAATCCGGGCACATGACGGTATGCCGGAAGGGGTCTCTCGGTGTATCTTGAGGGGCGTGGGGTGGTGGAAGGGTTTTCGATTTCAGGGTCGCCCATCATTGCTCCGTCGATGATCCCTGGGTCGGGATGTTGAATATCCAGGGAGTCCCGAATAAGGCTCCCGGCGGTGACATCTTGATACCGAGGTTTTCATGATAGAGTTATTCGATCAGGTATACAACTGCGCTCATCGCGGGGCGTCGGGCCACGCGCCCGAAAACACGCTGGCTGCCCTGAAGCTGGCTATTGCCCTGGGTGCAGACATGGCCGAAATTGATGTGCAGCAAACGGCTGACGGCCAACTGGTCCTGTTTCACGACGAGACTCTTGAGCGCACCAGCACCGGCACCGGCCCCCTGGCGGACCGCACCCTGACCGAATTGCGGGCCCTGGACGCGGGTTCGTGGTTCAGTCACCACTGCGCCGGCGAAAAAATCCCGACCCTGATTGAGGCCATTTCAGCGGTGCGCGGCTGTTTGAGCCTGAATATCGAATTGAAGGTCGACGACGCGGCGCCTGATCTGCTGGACCGCCTGATCACGACCATTGCCGACCAGGATTTTGCCGAACATTGTGTGGTGACCAGTTTTGACCACGCCCTGATCGACGAACTGGTGGCCCGCGAGCCAAAATTTGCCACCGGTTACATCATCGGCCGCGAAGGTTTGCCGGTCGATGTGTTCCGCTCGAAAGTGGATCTGCTGAGCGTAGAAAAATCCCTGCTCGAAGAAGCGGAGCTGGAATTTGCCGCCGCTGCCGGCAAGGCGGTGCACGTCTGGACCGTGAACGACGCTGAAGAAATGAGCCGCCTGGTCGCCCTTGGCGTCGGCGGCATAATCACCAACTATCCGGACCGCTTTTCCGCCTCCCGGACCCGACCTGCGGGCTAAACAGAGAGATTCAACATGACAAACAGCGAGCTCGGCGATCAAATAGACGACATGACCGGACGGCGCCAGCTGTTCGGTTTCACCATTGGCTACTGGATGCTGAACGTCATCGAGATGTTCGAGCGCATGGCCTATTATTCCGTGCGCAGCGTGGTGGCCATTTACATCATGCAGGCCGACGATGCGGCCGGGTTGCATTTCACGGCGGCGGACAAGGCCCAGATTTATGGTTTGTGGTTCGCCTTCCAGTCGTTGCTGCCGACCTTCACCGGCGGCTTTGCCGACCGGTACGGATACAAGAAGATGCTCTTCGTCTCGATCACTTTAAATGTGATCGGTTACATCTTGATGGGTACGCTGCATTCCCTTGGCGGGTTCACGTTCGGCGTGATCGTACTGGCCAGTGGTACGGCCTTTTTCAAGCCGGCCATCCAGGGCTCACTGGCCCACAACATGACCAAGGGCAATTCGTCCCTGGGCTGGGGCATTTTCTATTGGGTCGTGAATATTGGCGCGGCCATTGCACCGATGTTGGCCAACGTGGTGCGCACAGGCCTCGGCTGGCAGGCGCTGTTCTTCATGGCTGCCGGCATCATGAGTTTGAATTATCTGATGCTTTTCACCTTCCGCGATTTTGCCAGTGGGGCCGACAAGACCGAGAGTATGGGGCGGCTTTTTATCCGCACCCTGAAAAATCTGGGTGATATGCGTCTCGTGACGTGGCTGCTGATCATGAGCTGTTTCTGGCTGATGATGTACGCGCTGTGGGATCTGCAACCGAACTTCCTGACTGATTGGAACGACTCCAGCGATGTGGCCCACTACATCGACAAGGTCAGCTTCCTGCCCGATGGCTGGACCGCCGAAACGGAGCGTGGCCTGCAAGTGCCCCAGGAGTTGTTGATCAACCTGAATGCGCTCTTGATCGTCTTGCTGGTGATCCCGATTTCCATCCTGGCCCGCAAAATTCGAACCCTTGAAGCCATGGTCATCGGCATGGCCATGGCCACGGCGGGCGTCTTGGTGGCTGGACTGACCAATGTGGGCGGCATCTTCCTGATCGGTGTGGCGTGCTTCAGTTTTGGCGAGATGCTGACCGGGCCGAAAAAGAGCGAGTATCTGGCCCTGATTGCCCCGCCGGGAAAGAAAGGCCTCTATCTCGGCTATGTGAATATTCCCGTCGGAATCGGCGGCTTGGTGGGCTCGCATCTGCAGGGTTATTTCTACGGCAACTTCGGCGAAAAAGCCGTGCTGGCCCAAAAGTGGTTGGCTGAAAATGCCGAATTCATGAAGGGTGCCCTGTGGGACGGCAAGACCGGTTCCCTGGATATGGCAACCGGTGTCGCCCGCACCGACGCCTTTCTCAAAATGCAGGAAGTGTCCGGCCTGGACGCCTCCGCGGCGACTGAGCTGCTGTGGGTCACCTACAATCCTGGCCCCAATGTCTGGTTCCCGTTTGCGGCCATCGGGTTCGTGGCGATCATCGCCCTGGTGGTGTTCGCGAGGATGGCTCGA
>DAOVTU010000064.1 GCA_030632925.1 Candidatus Krumholzibacteriia bacterium
CACCGGCGTGATCACCCGGGGGCGAGGAGTCTCGGTGCATCGTGCCGGCTGCAGCAATTTGAACGACCCGAATCTGGGGCCCGAGCGGATGATCGACGTGACCTGGGACAGCAGTCCCGAGCAGACCTTCATGGTCAAGTTGATCATCATGGCCCAGGATAGGGCCAACTTGCTGATGGATATCAGCAACGTGATCAGCCTGACCAATACCAACATCAGCAGTGGCGAGTTCACGGCCGAGGACGATCTGGCCAAAGTCACCCTGGTGGTCGAAGTCCGGAACCTGAACAAATTGGAAAATATTTTGAAGGCTATCCGCAAGGTGAAGGGTGTGCAGTCCATCGACCGTTACCAACTGGGCGGCCCGTCAGCCGAGAACGCGAGCTGAAGCACCATGCGCTGTGTCGTGCAAAGAAGTGGTCCGGCCCAGGTGACAGTCGACGGCAAGGTGACCGGCGCCATCGAAGGCGGCCTGGTGGTTTTGGCGGGTTTTGCCCCCGGCGACACTGAAGCCGAACTGGCCTGGATGGCTCACAAAATTCCCCGCCTGCGCATTTTTCGCGACCAGGAAGACCGCATGAACCTGAGCCTGCTGGACGTGGGCGGCGGCATCCTGCTGGTCAGCCAGTTCACGCTCTATGGCGACTGCCGCAAGGGCCAACGCCCCAGTTTCGTGGGCTCGGCGCCGCCGGATGCAGCCCTGGCCATGTACAAGCGCTTTGGCGAACTGCTGCGCACCGAATTTCCCCACGTGCAGGAAGGCGTGTTTGGCGCCATGATGGATGTCTCGCTGACCAATGATGGACCCGTCACCCTGATTCTGGAAAGAGAGGCCGCCGTTGGCGACCAATAATTCTGCGGGGCCCAACCCTGTCGTGACTCCGTTTGTCGATTGGCCCGAATCGCTGGAGTTGATCCTGGCTTCACGCTCGCCGCGGCGATCGGAATTGCTGCACACTGCTGGCATCCCCTTCATGTGCGAGCCGGCCGGTGACGTGGAGGCCGAATTGGCCGCCGAGTTGTTGGCCGCCGGCACCGCGCCCGACATCTATGCGCGCGAGTTGGCCCGGGCCAAGGCCAGTGATGTTTCGGGTCGGCATCCGGGGCGTTTGGTGCTGGGCTCCGATACGGTGGTTGTCCTGGATGGCGACATTCTGGAGAAGCCTCGGGACGAAGCCGAGGCCGAGTTCCTGCTCGGGCGGTTGTCCGGCCGCAAGCATATGGTGATCTCGTCCCTGGCCCTGGTCGGTGGTCCGGCCGGCGTGCCGGGGCTGCTTGATCACGAGTCGACCGAGGTGGAATTCCTGCCGCTGAAGCCGGCGGACATCAAGCGCTACGTGCGCACCGGTGAGCCCATGGACAAGGCCGGCGCCTATGGCATTCAGGGTTATGGAGCCCTGATGGTGCGCGGCGTCAACGGTTGCTACTTTAATGTCATGGGTCTGCCGCTGGCCCGCCTGGGCGCCCTGTTGCGCCAGGTGTTGAATCCTTCTGACTGAAAGAGACGCCCTGATGACCAACTCCAGCGATACGAAACCCGGTCTTCCGTTTCCTTTTCCGGTGGTGGCCTGGGACCAGGGCGAAGTCGTGCTGATTGACCAGACGCTGTTGCCGGATGAGTTGGCTTACCGTCGCTGCGGTGACATTCCCACCCTTTGTCAGGCCATTATCGAACTGGCCGTGCGCGGCGCCCCGGCCATCGGGGTGGCGGCGGCTTATGGCCTGGCCCTGGCCTGGAATCTGGCCCGCCGTGAAGTGGGCGATGACAACGAACGCATTTGGCCGATTTTTCAAAAGCACCGGGCCGAACTGGCGGCCACACGGCCGACGGCAGTCAACCTGTTTTGGGCCCTGGATCGCTGTGGTGGGCTGGCCGAGCAGATGATCGCCGGCGGTGCAGCCACCGAAGCGATCGGTGCAGCTTTGTTGGCTGACGCGGCGGCCGTGCGTGAAGAAGACGTGGCCATGTGCCGGGCCATGGGGGAGGCCGGCGCTGAATTGTTGCCGGATTTCGCCACCGTTTTGACCCACTGCAATGCCGGGGGGCTGGCCACTGGCGGATACGGCACGGCCATTGGCGTGATATACGCCGCCAAGGCGGCCGGCAAAACCCTGCATGTTTTTGCCGATGAAACGCGGCCGCTTTTACAGGGCGCCCGCCTGACGGCCTGGGAATTGGTTGATCAGGGTATCGACGTGACGGTGTTGTGCGATTCGGCCGCCGCCACGGTATTGCGCCAAGGCAAAATCGATGCGGTGATCACCGGCTCCGACCGGGTGGCTGCCAATGGAGACGCCGCCAACAAGATCGGGACCTATCCCTTGGCGGTTTTGGCCCACCGGCACGACGTGCCATTCTATATCGCGGCACCGGCTTCGACCTTTGATCCGGACACGCCCGACGGTGACGGCATTGAAATCGAGGAGCGCGATCCGGCCGAGGTGCACCATTGGCGGGCCGAACGCACCACCGCTGTGGGGGCCAAGGCCTGGAATCCGGCCTTCGATGTGACTCCGGCCTCGCTGATCACCGCTTTTATCACCGAACACGGTGTGTTGCGGCCGCCATTCGGCAAGAGTCTGGCGCCGGTGCTGGCGAGGCCCGGAAAACCGGCCTGAATCCAGCGCTGAGGCCACCTTTGACCGGGATTATTGGCACTTCGGGTTCCTTGACAAAGCCCGGTCTGTTTGCTAGCTTACCCATCCTGCATTGAACGAGCAGGGTCCGATTTACCCGATTTTCTCGGCCTGAAACGTTCATTCTGTTCCCGCAAGTCTGTGGACGATTTGCGCCAACATATTGCAGTAGAAAGATTTAAGATTCTGTGGACGAGGACTCCAACGAGGGGCCGGCGCTAGTGCGCCGTTTTGCGCCTCTTGTTTGTTTGCCAGTATTCCGCATGACAAGGCAAGGGTGAAGCCGGCCAAAACCCGGCTTTTTGAGGAGAATTCCTTTGAAGACCTACAGCATCAAACTGGATGAAATCGCTAAAGACTGGCTGCTCATTGACGGCGACGATGTCGTTCTCGGCCGTTTGGCGACCCAGGTGGCTACCTTCCTGCGCGGCAAACACAAGCCGACTTTCACGGCCCACATGGACATGGGCGACAACGTGATCGTGCTGAACGCGGCGAAGATCAAGCTGACTGGCCAGAAACGTGAGAAAAAGGTGTACCTGCGTCACACCGGCTACATGGGTGGCCAGCGTGTGTTGCCCATGAGCAAGCTCATGGAAAATCGGCCTGAAGAAGTGATCATGCGCGCGGTCAAGGGCATGTTGCCCAAGACCAAGCTCGGACGGGCGCAGTTGAAGAATCTGCGCGTTTATGCGGGTGCAGAGCACCCCCACGGTCCGCAGCAGCCCAAAGTGGTTGAGCTGTAGGCTGGATGTCCGGAAAAATGTCCGGAATTTCCGTCCGGATCAAAGACTGAAATAAATTGGTGAATGGCTTCGGCGCCTGAGGCACCTGAAGCACCATGAACTGCTAGCTGGAGGATCACAAGTTGGAAGAACGGTATTACGCCACAGGTCGCCGCAAGACCTCCGTTGCCCGGGTCTGGTTGACCCAGGGTTCCGGCCAGATCAAGATCAACAACCGTGAGGTTGATGAGTACTTCGGAGAGGCCGTGCGCGAGCAGGCCCTCATGCCCCTGACCACTCTCGGTGTTGAAGGCGACTTCGACATCTGGTGCACGGTCAAGGGTGGCGGCATCACCGGCCAGTCGGGCGCCCTGCGTCACGGTCTGGCTCGGGCCCTGGTTGTGGCCAGCGAAGAGTATCGCAAGCCCCTGCGCAAAAAAGGTTTCCTGACTCGCGACTCCCGTATGGTGGAGCGTAAGAAGTACGGACAACCGGGCGCGCGCAAGCGGTTCCAGTTCTCGAAACGTTAGGATCCGGCGGTGGGTCTGGTCCCTGTTGGGCCAGATACTCGCCGCACTCCTACCGCTCAGAGATGCCGGGCTCAGACTTGGACAATCAAGTTCAGACCCGGACATACAAATGGAGTCGCACGGTCTTTTGGCCGTGCGGCCCAAATACACACCCGACCGGAGGAGGGGAATTGGTGGCACCAAAATCAGGTGTTTTTCCCACTCTGCTGAAGGCCGGGGAGGCTCAACCTGTTTTGAATGGAGAAAACCATGGCCAACGTTGGTCTGAAAGATCTGCTTGAAGCTGGCGTCCACTTCGGACACCAGACCCGCAAATGGAACCCCAAGATGAAGCCGTACATCTTCATCGCTCGGGGTGGCATCTACATCATCGATCTGCAACGCACGCTGAAGGCCCTCAATGAGGCCTGCGCTTTCCTGAAGGTCATCTCGGCCAAGGGCGGCACCGTGCTCTTCGTTGGTACGAAGAAGCAGGCCAAAGTCGCGATTCGCGAAATGGCCAACAAGGTCGACATGCCCTACGTGACCGAGCGTTGGCTCGGCGGCATGCTCACCAACCACCAGACCATCTACAAGAGCGTGCAGAAGCTCGAAGAGATCGAAGCGATCATGAACGACGGTCGCATTGAGAACTTCTCGAAGAAAGAGCAGCTCGACCTGACTCGTAAATTCGAGAAGCTGAACAACAACCTCGGTGGTATCCGCAAGATGAAGGGCGTGCCTGACGCCGTCTTCGTCGTCGACACCGCTGAAGAAGAAACCGCAGTGCGCGAAGCCAGCAACCTGGGCATCCCGGTCATCGGCATTGTCGATACCAACTGTGACCCTACACTGGTGCGCTACCCGATCCCGGGCAACGATGACGCCATCCGCGCCATCACGCTGTTCACCCGCACGGTGGCCAGTGCCATCGAAGAGGGCCGCAATACGCGCAGCGAAGGCAAGGACACCGGTTCTGCCAACGAAAAGGGTGCGGCTGACAAGGGTGCGGCTGACAAGGGTGCCGCTGACAAGGGTGCCGCCGACAAGGGTGCCGCCAAGGTTGACATGGCAGCCCCCAAGGCCGAGGCCGCCGCAGCCAGCGCCAGCCTCGACGGTGAAGACAGCAAGGTCAAGGCTGAGGCCCCGAAAGCCGACGCCAAGCCGACCGAATAAGCCTGGTCTGAACAGTCTCGAAAATTAGAGTCTCCTCTCGGGCCCGTCCCCACACGGGATGGGCCCTGTTGATGCACCACAAGCCCCGATGAACTCGGGCGATTTTCCACTACCGGCAGTGTTCCGGGGCGGAATCTGGAGGAATCATGGATATCACCGCAAAAATGGTCAAGGAACTGCGCGACAGCAGCGGCGCCGGCATGATGGACTGCAAGAAAGCCCTCACCGAGTGTGGTGGCGACATGGACAAAGCCATGGATTACCTGCGGACCAAGGGCATTGCCTCGGCTTCGAAGAAGGAAGGCCGCGCCACGAGCGAAGGCCTCGTCAGCAGCTACATTCACGGCGGCGGCAAAGTCGGCGTGCTGATTGAAGTGGCTTGCGAAACTGACTTCGTAGCTCGCACGGATGACTTCCAGGAGTTTGTCCGCAACGTGGCAATGCACATTGCCGCAGCCAGTCCCGTGGCTGTCAGCCGCGAAGAGGTCGACTCCACTCTGATTGAGAAGGAGCGGGAGATCTACCGCGAGCAGATGAAAGAGCAGAACAAGCCGGAGGCCATCATCGACAAGATTGTTGATGGCAAGGTGGACAAGTACTACAGTGAAATTGTCCTGCTCGAGCAGAAGTATGTGAAGGACCCGGACATGACGATCGCGGACTACGTGAATTCGATCATCGGTTCCCTGGGCGAGAACATGGCGATCAAGCGGTTCAGCCGCTTTCAGATCGGCGGTTGACGCGCGACTGCAAAGCCCGGGCCTTAAAGCCCGGGCTTTTTTTTACCTTGTTGTTTTTCTCCTCTTGAAAGGTCGCCCTGCCGTGAAATTCACGCGAATCCTCCTGAAGCTCAGTGGCGAAGCCCTGATGTCCGATGATGAGCAGTATTGCCACAGCAAGCTGACGGCCCTGGCCCAGGCCATTGCCCAGGTCACCGAGATGGGTGTCCAGGTGGGCATCGTCGTGGGGGCCGGCAATATTTTCAGGGCCCGTTCGGCCAATCTGGAGATCGTCGATCGCGTGACGGCCGACAACGTGGGCATGCTCGCGACGGTCATGAACGCGGCCATCGTGCGGGACTATCTGCGCGGCGAGGGCCTGAAGTCCCGGGTGCTGAGCCCGCGCGAGCAGCGGCCCCTGACCAAAAGCTTTGCCCGCGACGAGGCTCTTGAGCTGATGAATCGCGGCCATGTGCTGCTCTTTGCCGGCGGTACCGGGAACCCTTATTTCACCACCGATTCGGCCGCAGCCCTGCGCGCATTGGAGATCAGCGCCGATGTGCTGGTCAAGGGCACCCAGGTTGACGGGGTGTATGACAAGGACCCCAACAAATTTGATGATGCCAAGCGCTACGAAGTGTTGGACTATAGTCAGGTCATTGACCAGCGCCTGCAGGTCATGGATCTGACTGCGGTGACCCTCTGTGAAGATCAGGGGTTGCCGATGTTCGTATTCGACATTTCGGACCCCCAGAATCTGGTCAAGGTGATTGAAGGTACCCAAACGGGAACCTGGATCAAGAAGGAGTCGTAGAATGAGTGCCGATGTGATGGAAACCGCTGAGATGACCATGGACGAGGCCATCGAGTCCGTCAAAACGCGTCTGACAAAAATCCGCACGGGCAAGGCTTCGCCGCTCATTCTTGAGGGCGTGCGGGTGGACTATTACGGTGCCCCGACACCGCTGAACCAGCTGGCCACCGTCTCGGTGCCCGAGCCGCGTTTGCTGACGGTCAAGCCTTTCGATCGCAGTGCCATCGGCGCCATCGAGAAGGGCATCCAGAGCGCAAACCTGGGGCTGAATCCGGCCAGTGATGGCATGATGATTCGCATCCAGATTCCGGAGCTGACCGAAGAGCGCCGCAAGGAACTCGGCAAGCAGGCTCGCGAACTGGCCGAAGAAGGCAAGATCGCCGTGCGCAAAGCGCGCCAGGAATCCAACGAGGCCCTGAAGGTCGAGCAAAAAGACGGCACCATCACCGAAGACGACCTGCACCGCGAAAAGGACGAGGTCCAGAAATTGACCGACAAGTTCTGCACGCAGATTGATGCCATCGTCGACGCGAAGCACAAGGAAATCATGGAGCTGTAATTCAATCGCTCCGCCACGAAGCAGGGTTAGCCCGGATGGCGACTGAGAAGTTCGACAAAGTCCAATACGATCAATACGATCTGGCCCAACTGGCCCAGTTGCCCACTGATGAATTGCAGGTGGCGGTGAAAGCCCGGGGCAAGATGCCGCGCCACATCGCGGTCATCATGGATGGCAACGGCCGCTGGGCCAAGAAGCGCTTTCTGCCGCGGGTGGCTGGTCACCGGGCCGGGCGCCATTCGGTGCGGCGCTGTGTCGATATCTGTGGCCAACTGGGCGTCGAGGCCCTCACGCTGTATACCTTCAGTCAGGAAAATTTCAATCGGCCCGCAGCCGAGGTCAAGGCCCTGTGGTTGTTCCTGCAGGAGACCTTGAGCGCCGAGCGGGATGAGCTGCAGCGCCAGAATGTGCGCCTGTCGGCCTGCGGCGAGTTGAGCCAGTTGCCGGGCAAGGCCCAAGCCGCCTTGCAGCAGGTCATCGATTCGCTGTCCGGCAATACAGGCCTGACGTTGAACCTGGCCCTGGCTTACGGCGGCAGGCAGGAAATCATTGCCGCAGCCCTGCATCTGGCCAAGCGCCTGGAGGCCGGTGAGCTGACCGCCGATGAGGTCAGCGAAGAGGAATTCGCCCGCGGCCTGTACACGCCTGAGCTGCCGGATCCCGACCTGGTGATCCGCACCAGTGGCGAAGGCCGGCTGAGCAATTTCCTGTTGTGGCAAACAGCCTATTCGGAAATGCTGATCACGCCGGTACTGTGGCCGGATTTCTCGGAACGCGACATGTTGCTGGCCGTGGCTGATTTTCAGGGCCGGGAGCGCCGCTTCGGGGCCTTGCCCAAGGCTGTGAAACCGGATGCCGAAAACAAAGCGAGCAATTTTCTGGATCCCGCCCGCTGGAAACGTCTGCTGAAGGCCAATCCGTGAGCGACGAAACTCGGCAGGACGAAACTGGACTGGACGAAACTGGACAGCTCGAAACTGGACAGACCGAGTCCTCCTCAGTCCCCACGCCGCCCCGTGCCTCGGCCATGTCCCGCTTTCTGGGCGCCGGCATCCTGCCTCGCCTGGCGGTCACCCTGTTGGGCGTGCCCTGTCTTTATCTGATCACCCTGCGCGGCGGCTTTTTCTTCCTGATCCTGACCGACCTGATCATCATCCTGGGCCTGCGCGAATTTTACGCCCTGATGAACGCCAAGGGTTATCGGCCCTTCGAGGCACTGGGCTATTTCTGTTCGTTGGCTCTCAGTTGGTACGCCTGGAAACAGGGCGTGGTGATCCCGCTGGTGCTCACCGGTAGCCTGCTGCTGATCATGATCCGCGAGGTGTTCCGGCGCGACATGTCCCAGAGCCTGGCGCACATCGCGGTCACCGTTTTTGGCATCATGTACATTGGTTGGCTGGGCAGCCATCTGGTGATGTTGCGCGAATTGCCGGCCTCGCTGGGCATGGACCCGATGATGGGCGCACGGTTGATTTTCTTTGCCGCCCTGGTGACCTGGGCCACTGATACGGGGGCCTATCTGTTTGGCGTGGCTTTTGGCCGGCACAAGCTCATCCCGCGCATCAGTCCCAAAAAAACCATCGAAGGTGCCGTGGGTGGGCTCATCGCCGCGGGCTTCGTGGCCTGGTTGTGCACCAAGGGTATCACGCCGTTTTTGACTCCCTTTGCCGCAGTCTCGACCGGCATTTTTGTCGGCCTGATGGCCCAGTTGGGCGACCTGGTCGAGTCGATGATCAAGCGCGACGTGGGCATCAAGGATTCGGCCGAGTTGATCCCGGGCCATGGCGGTATCCTGGACCGTTTCGATTCGCTGCTGTTCACAGTGCCGGTGCTCTACTACTACTTCCGTTTCTTCATTGTCTGACAACCGCGGGGAGGTGATCCAGCCATGAGTGCAAAATCCGACCAGCCCACACCGTCCCTGTATCCCTGCGGCCGCCCGCTGCTGAGTTGGCCCACACCCTTGCGCCTGATTGTCCTGGGCGCCACTGGTTCCATCGGACAGCAAACCCTGGACCTGGTCGCGGAACATCCGGACCGTCTGCAGGTTGCGGCACTCAGTTGCCACTCGCGTGTTGCTGAGCTGTCGGGCCAGGTGGCGGCTCTGAAGAAAATGCAGCCGGATGCTCCGGCGCCGCTGGTGGCGGTGACGGATCTGGCCGCCCATAAGATGGCCGCAGCCGATCCCGTGTTGAGCGGGAACCTGTTGCCGCCGGGCACTGAAGGTCTGATCGCAGCAGTCAAAGAAGCGCCCGATGCCCACTGCCTGGTCAATGGCCTGGTGGGTGCGGCGGGGTTGCAGCCGACCCTGGCCGGCGCTGATCGCGGACTGCGCATCGCCCTGGCCAACAAGGAAAGCCTGGTGGTGGGGGGCGACCTGGTGGCGCGGGCCGTCGTCGACGGTGGCGCGGAACTCTTACCGGTGGATTCGGAACATTCGGCCATCGCCCAGTGTCTCAGTGGTCGGCAGGAGACGGAAATTTCCCGCCTGATCCTGACGGCATCCGGCGGGCCGTTTCGGGAAACACCTGCGGCGGAGCTGGCCCAGGTAAGCCTGGAGCAGGTACTGAAACACCCCACCTGGGAAATGGGCCCCAAAATCACCGTCGATTCGGCCACTCTGATGAATAAGGGAC
>DAOVTU010000256.1 GCA_030632925.1 Candidatus Krumholzibacteriia bacterium
GAGGGCCTGCCCACCGGCGACTTCCTCGGTGGCCGGGTGGGCATGGGCGGCCCCGATCCCCTGACCGGTGGTGCCAAAACCCGGCAGGCCGATCAGGTCCTGAAAATCGGCGGCCTCACCGGACGCAATCTGCAGAACGTGGAGCTGGATTTTCCCCTCGGGCAACTGACCGTCGTGACCGGCGTATCGGGCTCGGGCAAAAGCACCGCCGTCAACGACACTCTGTATCGAGCGCTGGCTGGCCTGAAGCACCGCGCGCGGCGCCGGCCCGAACCTTACACTTCGATTTCGGGCGATGAGTTGCTGCACGGCGTGGTCATGGTGGACCAGACGCCCATCGGTCGCTCGCCGCGTTCGACCCCGGCTACTTACACTGGCCTGTACAACCACATCCGGAAAATTTTCGCCCAAACGAGCCTGGCCCGCATGCGCGGCTACACCAGCGGGCGCTTCAGCTTCAACACCGCCGGCGGGCGTTGCCCCGTTTGCGAAGGCGCCGGTCGCCAGCGGCTGACCATGGATTTTCTGCCCGACGTGGAAGTGCTGTGCGACGAGTGCAACGGCCGCCGCTTCGACCGCGAAACTCTCGAGGTGCATTTTAAGGGCCACGACATCGCCAGCATCCTGGAAATGACCGTCGAAGAGGCCCGCGAGGTGCTGGCCAATATTCCGGCCTGCGCCAAGATACTTGAAGTGCTGCACGGCGTGGGGCTGGACTACCTGCGCCTCGGGCAATCGGGCGGCACGTTGTCCGGCGGAGAGGCCCAGCGCATCAAGTTGGTCAAGGAGTTGAGCAAGGGTGGTCAACGCCACACCCTATACATTCTGGATGAGCCCACGACCGGCCTGCATTTCTGCGATGTGGCCCGCCTGATGGACGTCTTGCACCGCCTGATCGGCCAGGACAACTCCGTGGTGGTCATCGAGCACAACGCTGAGGTCATCCGGCGGGCCGATCATATCCTGGATTTGGGGCCCGAAGGGGGCAACGGCGGCGGTCAGTTGGTGGCCCGGGGCAGTCTGGGGGACATCATGGCTGTGCCCGAATCATACACCGGGGCCATGTTGCGCGGATTGTTCGATCCGAGCTGAATTTAGCGCAACTGGGGCAAACCGGGCTGGACCAAATCGGGCTTGGCTTCAGCTCCCCCTGCGGTTAGATTGGGGCCGATGATCTGGCAGGGCCAAGCCCCTGTCGCTGACCTCAATTCCGGATTCAGGAGCCTCTCCCTTGAGTGATCTTTCAGACTTGAAAACGACACCTCTGACGGACTGGCACCAGGCCCACGGTGGCAAAATGGTTCCCTATGCGGGCTATGCCATGCCGGTGCAGTACGAAGGGGTTTTGGCCGAACACGCAGCCGTGCGTGAACATGTCGGCCTGTTCGACATCACCCACATGGGCGAAATTTACGTCAGTGGCCCCGGCGCCGAAGCCTGGCTCGATACGCTGATCACCAACCGCATCGCTGGCGCGGCCCTCGGCAAAATCACCTACACGGCCATGTGCAAGGAAGACGGCGGGGTGCTCGATGATATGCTCATCTACCATCTGGCTGACGAGCATTGGCTGGTGGTTTGCAACGCGGCCAATCACGCCAAAATTTCTGCGTGGCTCACGGATCACTGCCCGCCCGAAGGTGTCACTTTGAACGACGCCAGTTTCGACACTGCACTGATCGCGGTGCAGGGGCCGGACAGCCGTGAACTGGTTTGCCGCCTGGGCATTCTGGACGGCATGGCGGCCAAGGTGGAAGGCCTGGACTTTTACAACTGCTTCACAATTGATGGCCCCGGTGGCCAGTGGATCATCTCCCGCACTGGCTACACCGGCGAGCACGGCTACGAAGTTTACTTGCCCAACGCTGACGCTTTGGCGGCTTGGGAAGAACTGATGGCCACGGGCGCCGACCTGGGCGTGTCGCCTATCGGTCTGGCAGCCCGCGATACGCTGCGCTTCGAAGTGTGCTACTGTCTGTACGGCCACGAACTGGGCGAAGACATCACGCCCCTTGAGGCGGGCATCGGCTGGGCCATGCGGATGAAGAAGCCAACTTTCACCGGCAAGGAATTTTTGGCCGCGCAAAAAGCTGCCGGCGTGCCGCGCAAGTTGATCTGCCTGGAAGTGACTGGCCGCGGCATCGCCCGACAGGGCGCCAAGGTGCTGCACGATGGTCAGGAAGTGGGCGAGGTCACCAGTGGCACTTTCAGCCCGACTTTGAAAAAGGCCCTGGCTTTGGCCCTGGTGCAGAGCGATGTGCCGGAAGGCGAGTTGGTCGTGGATGTCCGCGGCCGCGCCATCGATTGCAAGACCGTAGCATTTCCATTTTTGTCGGCCCGGACCAAAGGTGATCCGCGCGCCGAACGGACGCTGCCCTAGAGGGTAGCCAACTGTGCAGGAGGCTTCGAAAATGGTACCAGACGATCGCAAATACACCCAGGAGCACGAGTGGGTCCAGATGGAAGGCGATATCGGCACCGTTGGCGTGACCGATTTCGCGGCCAACGAACTGGGCGATGTGGTCTTCGTGGAACTGCCCGAAGTGGGTTCCGAATTCAGCCAGGGCGATACCGTGGGCACCATCGAGTCGGTCAAGGCCGTCGCCGATCTGTTTCTGCCCATTTCCGGTGAAGTTGTCGAAATCAACGAGACCGTGGTCGACAGCCCCGAGCTGGTCAATAGCGAGCCGTTGGACGATGGCTGGTTGTTCAAGGTCAAATTGAGCGAAGTCGAAGAAATGGACAAACTGATGGACGCCACCGCCTATGGCGAGCTGACCGGAGGCTGATCTTCACATGCCGTACGTGCCTCATTCGCCCGCGGATATCCGGGCCATGCTCGAGGAGATGGGCCACAGCAGCATCGATGAGCTGTTCGCTCATTTGCCCGACAATGTTCGTCTGCAACGCGCTTTGGATATGCCCGATGGGCTGACCGAAGAAGAAGTCCGGCGGTATTTTGGGCAGGCCGCGGCCCGCAACCACGGCCTCGGAGAGTTGGTCAGCTTCCTCGGGGGCGGGGTCTACGACTCCATCATTCCCGCGGCTTGCGACGCCATCGTTTCGCGCAGCGAATTCCTGACGGCCTACACGCCGTACCAGCCGGAAGTTTCCCAGGGCACCCTGCAGGCCATTTACGAATGGCAAAGCTTCATCTGCCGCCTCACTGGCCTGGATGTGGCCAACGCCAGTATGTACGATGGTTCGACAGCCTTGACCGAAGCCCTTTCGGTGATGCTGGCGGCCAAGCGTAAAAAAACGATCGCCCTGCCCGAGACGTTGAATCCGCGCTGGCGGCGGGTCGTGGCCACGGCCATGGCCGGCGAAGGGGTGACGATCCTGGAGGTGCCGGTGGGCCCTGAGGGCACCACGGACCTGAAGGCGCTGGCAGATATCCTGACCAAGGATGTCGCGGCATTCGTGATTCCCAACCCCAATTGTCTGGGACTGGTGGAACCGGTTGACGAGTTGGCCCGCATCGCCACCGAGGCGGGCGTGGCTATCGTTGCGGCGGTCAATCCGGTGTCGTTGTCGGTGCTCAAGGCGCCGTCCGAATACGGCGCGGCTTTGGCCGTAGGCGAGGCCCAGCCGTTTGGCATCAATCCAGGCTGGGGTGGTCCCCTGTTGGGCTTCCTTTCCTGTGCCGATGCCCACAAACGCCGCATTCCCGGCCGCATTGTTGGCCGCACCAAAGACAACCGGGGCAACGACGGTTATGTGCTGACCCTGCAAACCCGCGAGCAACACATCCGGCGCGAAAAGGCCACGAGCAACATCTGCTCCAACCAGGGACTGAACGCGCTGCGGGCCACGGTGTACCTGGGCATGCTGGGTGCCGGTGGCCTGGCCGAACTGGGCGAGTCGAATCTGGTGCGCTGTGCGGCCCTGCGTGAGCGGGTGGCCAAGGTGCCCGGTGCAGGCCTGCCCTTCAATGGTCCGGTGTTCAATGAATTCGTGATCCGCCTGGACAAACCGGCGGCCGACTTCAAAATATTTGCCCGCGAGCGGGGCGTATTGGCGGGCCTGTTGCTGGACGGCTTTGCCGGCTGCGGCACCGGCGACATTCTGGTTTCGGTGACCGAAAAACGCACCGCCGCCGAGATCCAACAATTTGGCGATCTGCTGGAAGAATTTCTGACCGGAAAGGTGGTGCGCTGATGGCCTCGGAATTCAATGAGGATCTGGCGCCCCGGCGCTGGAACGCCGACCTGCCTGAATCCATTTTTGACCAGGGCGGCCCCGGGCGTCGTGGCCTGACCTTCCCCAAGTGGGATGGCGCTGCCGTTAATTCCTCGCTGCCGGCCGAAGTGTGCCGCACCGAGGCGGCCGATTTTCCCGCGCTCAGTGAGCCCGAGATCATGCGGCACTTCACTAAGCTATCGACCCTGAACCACCACATCGAACGCGGCATGTACCCTCTGGGCAGCTGCACCATGAAGTACAACCCACGGGTGAACGAGCAGGTCGTGGCTTTGCCGGGCATTGCCGATTTGCATCCCGAACAGGGCCCGGAAGATATCCAGGGCTTGTTGGCGGCTTTGAAGCTGCTGGAAAAATCCCTCTGCGAGATCACTGGCTTTCCCGGTTGCAGCCTGATACCCGCCGCGGGTGCCCACGGCGAGTACCTGGGCATGCTCGTGATCCGGGCCTACCACATGTCGCGTAACGATGCCGACCGCGTGGAAATCCTGATTCCCGATTCGGCCCACGGCACGAACCCGGCGTCGGTGGTCATTGCCGGCATGACGCCGCGCACGATCAAGTCCCGCCCCGACGGGCGCATCGATCTGGAGGCCTTGAAGGCCGCCGTCGGTCCGCAGACTGCGGGCATCATGATCACCAATCCCAATACGCTGGGTCTCTTTGAAAACGACATCCGGGAAATCTCGGACATCGTGCACGAGGCCGGCGGCAAGCTGTACATGGACGGCGCGAATTTGAATGCCATCATGGGCAAGGCGCGGCCGGGGGACATGGGCTTCGACGTGGTGCACATGAACCTGCACAAGACTTTCAGCACGCCTCACGGCGGTGGCGGACCGGGTGCCGGCCCCATCTGTGTGGGCGAAGACCTGATCCCGTTTTTGCCGGGACCCTGGATCGTGGCCAACGAAGACGGCAGTTACGATCTGGAGAAAATTCCGACCGTGGGCAGCGACAGCATCCACGCCTATTTCGGCAACGTGGGCGTGAGCCTGCGGGCATTGTCGTACATCCTGCGCAATGGCGGCAACGGTTTGACTCGCGCCACTGAGTGCGCGGTGCTGAACGCCAAGTACCTGCACCACAAATTGAGCGACATCCTGAAGGTGCCCAACGCCGAGGGCTGCATGCACGAATTCGTGGCCAGCGGTTCGCCCTGGAAAGACGAATTTGGTGTGCGGACCCTGGACATCGCCAAGCGCATGCTCGACTACGGCATCCA
>DAOVTU010000625.1 GCA_030632925.1 Candidatus Krumholzibacteriia bacterium
ACCGGTTGCACATCCGCGACTTCAAAGGCGATGTAGTCCACCGACAAATCATCGTTAACCAGATTCTCCCAGGTGCGGTCCGTATCGGTGGCCCGCACGGTCACCGCACCGGTCAACGTACCCAATGGCACCGTGAAGCTTTGCTCCGTGGCGCTGCTCACTGTCGCCAGGGCGCTGTAGTTCACGCCATCGGTCGAATACTCGAACAGGAAATTGTCCCCTTCGGCATTGTCCGTGCGGGAAGCTTCCAGATGGAATGTCGTATCGCCGCCGGGCAGCGTGAAATTCCAGATGTGCTCCGCATAGCTGTACTGTTTGCGGGGGTGACCAGTGTAAGTCTCTTCGCTGATGATTTCGTTCACGCCATCACTGGCCTTGGTCGCCACATAGGTCCCACTGACCGTACCGATAACCGAAGTTTCACCCTCGGCGGTCACAAACGTCGTCACACCAGGCTCGGTCACCGTGATGTAGCCGACCTTCGTATTGGTATCGTTGCTGCCGGTACTGGCTGCCGTCAGGCTGACCGTGTACGTGCCAACTGCATTATAAGTATAGAACGGATTCTGCAGACTGGACGTGCCGCCGTCGCCGAAGGTCCAGCTCCAACTCGTCGCACCGCCGGTGGATTCGTCGGTAAAGCTGACGTTCAGCGGGAACGTGCCGCTGGTCGGCGTGCCACTGAAAGCCGCCACCACCACAGGTTCCGTGACCGTGATGTAGTCGATCTGGGTGCTCGTATCACTGCCCACCGCATTGCTCACCGTCAGGCTCACGGTGTAAACACCGGCCGTATTGTACGTATAAGATGGGCTCTGCTGGGTCGAGGTACCGCCGTCGCCGAAGTTCCAGCTCCAGCTCGTCGGCGCGCCAGCCGACTGATCGCTGAAGTTCACCGTCAGCGCGACATCGCCACTGGTGGGCGTGCCGGTGAAGGCAGCCGTCGGGGCCACCGGGGTGCTGCCACCGAGGGCCGCATCCACATTGACCATGCCGTAGCCGGAGTATCGATCCCAGCCCACACCTGATTCCACATTCACCACGTCGGTGGTGGTGCTGATCAAAGCTTCGCGCACCTCAGCCGGCGTGAAGGTCGGGTTGGCCGAAATGACCAACGCCGCACAACCGGCCGCATAAGGCGTCGCACAGCTGGTGCCGTTGAACCACATGCTGTAGTCGCTCGGATCGTAACCACCACTGCCACCGATATCGGTCGTCGGCATGATCGTCGGGGCGATCAGGTCCACCGCGTCGGCGCCATCCTGGGTGGTCGAACCGTAGTTCGAGCCCCACCAGCGTTCGCCATCACAGGTGTAACCATTGGGATCGGCTTCCACGCCGGGGTTCAGTTCACCGGTATTGCTGGAACTGCGCTTGCGGTCACCACAGGGAGAAGCGGCGCCGATGCCCATCACCTTGCTGTAGTTGGCCGGGTAATGGGTATGGCTCTGGTTGTCGTTGCTGGTGGCGGCCATCAGGACCACGCCCGCGTTGTAGGCGTACAACAAGGCCGCGTCGGTGGCTGCATCATTGGAGATGTCTGCGCTGAAGCTCATGCTCGCCACGTGGGCGCCATTGTCAGCCGCATAATACAGGGCGTTCTGGATCGCCGAAAAGAACATCGACCCCGCACTGTTGGCAACCTTCAGGGGCATGATGCTGCAATTGCCGGCGACGCCGGCCACACCAATGCCATTGTCAGCGTCGGCGGCGGCCACACCAGCACAGGCGGTGCCGTGGCCAGGGCTGGCGCTGTTGTCATCGGGATTGGTATCGTTGTCACCAAAATCGTAACCCGTCACCAGGTTCAGGTCGGGGTGGTCAATATCCACACCGCTGTCCAGGATGGCGATGACGACTGCCAGGCTGCCGTAGCCCTGGCTTTGGTCCCAGGCTTCCGGGGCGTGGGCGTCGAAGCCGACCGTGCCCACGGGTGAGCCATTCTCATGACTGAATGTGGCCCAGTCGTAGGAGAGCATCTGGCCCGTATTGTCATGGCCCCACTGCTTGTCGTAGGTCGGGTCGTTGGGCACGGCGGCCGGATAGGCACGCCAGTCCAAAGAAACCGCGCTGACGGTGGGGTCAGCCCGGAAGGCATCCGCCACATCAGCCATGTTGGCAAAGGTGTCGAAGCGGAACATGTACCAGCGGTCCTGGCCCAGGGAAGCTGCCTTGCTGGCGTTCTTCAGCTGGTAGTAGGGACGCTCGATGCTGGTCACGCCATGAGCGGCGGCCAACGCATCGATCGAAGCGATGCCGGTGCGGGCATCGGGCACTTTGGTGCCCAACTCGAGAGAAATCCCGAGGGCTGATTTGTCCAGGTTGGTCGTCTTGAACTGGACGATGAGACGGTCGGCCGCATAAGGAAGGCTTTCTTCGGCCTGAACCGTGGGGCCTTGTTGCACCGGCGCAAAAGAGCGCGGCGCCATGCTGTCCGCCGCAAAAGCGGCCGAAGACAGCAGGACCAAGCACACCAACAGGACATGGGGCAACCATTGACGAGAACGGAACATGGTTTCTCCAAACGGTGAGAGTCGCATAATTGAGTGGATTGAGATAAGCAGCGCCGGATCCTGTTTCCCCTTCCCCAGAGCGTTATCCAGAACGGATTTTATCACGATTCACCGGGAGGTTCAACCTGCATCACCGGCTAATTCCCACTGTATGAAGAGGATATGGCCTTCAACCCCATCTATCACTTATGGTTGGCAAAAAGAAAGACAGC
>DAOVTU010000504.1 GCA_030632925.1 Candidatus Krumholzibacteriia bacterium
AGGCGTGAAGGCTTGATCACCACGCGCCGGTAGATGGCGTAGATCAAGGCCAGAATGACGATAACCGAGAAGGTGTCCTTGATCAGGGCATAGGCCAGTCCCAGCGGTCCCCCCAGCAGGGGCAGGTGGAAATCCGGATCAAAGCCGCGGCCCATCAGGGTCAGGGTGCGGGTGTAGACCACCAGGAAGCCGGAGAAAATCAGGACGTGCATCCAACCGGAGCCCTTTTTGTAGAGCAGGCGTTTTTGGCCGATGCCCACAATCAGCAGGGTCTTGAATCGTTCTTTGAGATTGTCGGTGCGGTTGGTGTCTTCACCGGCGCGCATCAGCCAGTAGCGGTTGGCCATGGTGTTGGCAAACAGGGACATGGCAAGGAACATGAGCAGTGACATCAAGACCGGATTCACGTCGACCCCTTCCGGCGGTACAGGGCGTAGTGGTGCCCCGGTAACCAAAACTGAATGACCATTCATTCATATTACGGCATGGATCACAGTATTTGTAGGAAAAAGTTGTGCCGGAGAGAATGTTGCTGGCTAGCATTCTGCAATTACGCCTCCATGAACTTTCTCAACAACCCACCAAAAGGCTGGCTGCCTCCGTTCTGCCCGAACGGGAACTGCAAGTACCACAAACCGATGCAGGTAGAGTGGCGCTACAAAAACTTCGGATTCTTCCGCCGCATGACTGACAACCGCAGGATACAGCGATACCTCTGTTTGTCATGCAAACGAACCTTTTCGACCCAATCCTTTTCAACAACGTACTGGCAGAAACGTCCAGACCTGGATTCCAAGGTATTGACCATGGTCGCCAATGGCATGTGCAATCGCCAGATTGCACGACAATTGGCGGTCGATCCAGTCACCATCAACCGAAAAATTGAACGCATTGGCAGACATTGCCTACTATTTCTCCAGAGAATGATGGCCGATGCTCGACCAGCCGACGAAATCGTCTTCGACGGCTTCGAGACCTTCGAACTCAGCCAGTATTTCCCATTCCACCACAACGTTGCCATCGACAAAAACACCGACTTCATACTGCATTTCAACGACAGTGAGTTGCGGCGCAAAGGCCGGATGACCAACGCACAGAAACGTCGCAGAAGCGAACTGGAGCAGGAATTTGGCCGACCTGATCCCAGGGCCATCGAAAAGAGCATCGCCGAGCTCTTGTCCGTGGTTATCAAGGGACAAGAGCCCGTCAAAGTGTATACTGATGATCACACTCAGTACCGAAAACCCATCCAGAGCTACGGAAGCCAGATCGAACACACAGTTACGCCCGGCAAACGGCACCGGGACAAGGATAACATGTTGTGGGCAATCAACTTATTCGACCGCTTTTTCCGACATAGCAACGCTAATCATGTCCGGGAGACTTTAGCCTGGTCGAAGCGCCGGCAGTCGAGCACGGATCGGTTGGCTATTTTTGCGGTTTGGCGTAACTACATGAACGGTCGGCGGCAAAAGGATCGGAGGAGCCCAACTCCTGCGATGGCACGGAATATTATTGATCGGAAATTGAATGGCGCAGACGTACTGTCAGAACGTGTTTTTGTTGGACACGTGGACCTGCCGGAGAGTTGGAAAAAGTACTACCGGAGAGATGTCACGACCAGAGCACTGCCACGAAACCGGCGCCACCGACTGACCTACGCAGAATGAGAAAATACAAAATCAGATCACGGAAAAAGAGCCGCAACATTCTCTTCGGCACAACTTAAAAATCAGCGATAAATTGCCTTGATCGCCCCAAATGCCCTCTCCTGAACGTCCACCACGGGGTCCAGAATGATCTGATCACCGGTGCTGTGAGCAAAGCCCAGATCAACATTGTCCAGCCCGCGCACGTCGGTGTCCTGGAAAATCAGGGGTGAGATTCCGAAACCGATCATGGTGAAATGGCAGATCGCCAGATTGCCGCTCCCGCTGAGGGTGCCGTCGAGCACGGCGCTGGCAAAGTGGATCACGCCCTGGGGATCGGTATTGGTGTAGTCGAAGAAATAATGGGGTTGGCCCGATCCGGTGTACCAGGGGCCCGGGCTGATGCCATCGAGTTGCACCAGAAACGGGTCATACACGACCTTCAACTCGATGCCTTTGACATTCTCCCCCACGCAATCGATATCAATCAGCACATCGAAGGTGGGATCAGTGGGAATGGTCACCGAGGGGTTAAAAGAGATGATCTGGGCTGTCGCAGGCACTGCCAGCAGCAGGGTGCAGAGAACAAGCAAAGCAGATGTGAGGCGAGCGCGTGATCCGGACATGATTTCCCCCATATCCCGGCAAAAGACCCCAATGCGGACTCACAGGCATAGCGAACGCCTGTATAACCAGCAGAGCCGTAATTATACGGATAGACAAAAAATAGGGGCGAGAATCATCTGAAGGGATATTACCTCATTTTTCGGTCAATTTGAAGGGAATAATGCTCCGTGGAGAAATCGGGCGCCAAAATGGCCCTCTCGGGGTTTACATCGGCCATAACTGACAGTAGATTGGCAGCATTCAACACTTAGCGTACGCCAGCGAAAGGTCGGCCATGAGTGAGACCGGTTCAGCCACGAATCCCAGTGATGACGTGGTCAAAGACATGCTCTCGAGCATGAAACGCATTGCCGTAGTCGGCATTTCGGCCAAACCGGAGCGGGCCAGCCACGGCATCGCCCGCTTCCTGCAGGGCCAGGGCTTTGAGGTCATCGGGGTCAACCCCCTGCTCGTGGGCCAGGATGTACTGGGCTTGCCCATCGTCGGCACCCTCGCCGAAGTGCCGGGTAAAATTGACGTGGTCAACGTTTTTAGGCGCAGCGACACCGTGCCGCCGGTCATGGACGCCTCCATTGCCGTGGGCGCCGATTCGGTTTGGTTGCAGGAAGAAGTCGTGCACGAGGAGGCCTCGGCCAAGGCGCGCGAAGCCGGCCTCAAAGTTGTCCAGGACCGCTGCATCTACAAAGAGTGGCTGCGGCTGATGAACAACTGACCATGACAAAAACCAGCCTCACCACCCAACGCTCGTGCGGCCTGATCACCGGGGCCCTCGGTTTCGTGGGCCGGCATCTGGCCCGCAGCCTGATTCTTGGCGGACAGCCGGTGATCGGAGTGGGCAAGCATCCGGCCGGCAGTGAACTGCCTTCCCAGGTGGGCCCGTTCACCCTGCAGGGCAACACCACGGAACTGCCGGGGGCCGTGAACTATGTGTGCGACGCCGGCACCATGTGGTACCTGCCCATGGCCCTGGAAGAGGCCGCCCCCATCGCCGAATTGGTGGCCCAGTTGCGGCCCTCGACGGTGTACCATCTGGCGGCGCAAAGCTCGGCGGCGGTATCGTTCAAGGAGCCGGTCGAAACGTTCAACAGCAATGTGATTGGCACGCTGAATTTGTTGGAGGC
>DAOVTU010000365.1 GCA_030632925.1 Candidatus Krumholzibacteriia bacterium
ACAGGCGCCGGTGGCGGCAGCTAACCTTTGGTTCTTTTCATCTTCATCCGGTCCGCCCAGCAGCACCACGGCGTAGCCTGCAGCTTGCAGCGATTTCGCCAGATCAGCCCAGAGATTTTCCGGCCACAGGCGGCTGGTCCAGCGCCCACCGCAACCGGTGTTCAAACCGACGATGGCGTTGCCCGTCGGCAGGTCAAACTCCGGTACGTTGGCCGGACGGTCCAACACATACTCCTGGCCCGTGAATTCAAATCCGCAGATCTCGAAAATCTCGGCCGGATAGCTCTTCGTGCAGGCCTGGTTCACATCGTCGAACAAGCCGGTCAGGAATTTGTTGTGGGCCGCGGCGACCATGGCATCGGTCACACCCTCGGTCACCGGCCGACAAATGCCGTCGTCGCCCCCATCCTGACCAAGAGTAAAACCCCAGGTAACAGGCGCATCCACTTCACGGGCCAGCGCACAGGCCTGCCGGTCCTTATCCAGATTGATCACCAGATCGAAGGGCGTCTGGCGCAACCAGACCAGCGTTTCAGTATTCAGGGGCACGATGTCATCGACTACCGACGGCACCAGGGCAGGAAAATCAGTGACCCAGGTCAGCACATGATTCGGATATCTGGCGCGCAACGGTTCGAGCAAGGGCGTGGTGCGGATCACGTCTCCGGCGGCACCCAGCTTGATCAGCAGGATGCGACCTTCGCGGGCGCGAAAATCCGGACAGCCATCGCAGTGCACGCCGCTCTCTTTGTGAGGCTGGCAGGGCACATGGCCGCGGAAGTGGAGGCAATCGGGGCGAAAATTCACGGGCTCGTCCTTCAGTTTGCTATCAACGGTTGTCGCGCGTGCGCCGGGTGATGCCTTGCAAGGCTTCACGGGCCTGCACATCCAGGCCACTGGGCAGACCGTTTTCCAGGGCCATGGTGTAGGCGCCTTCGGCCTGGGGCAGGTTGTCCATCTTCAGGAACAGACGCCCCATGTGGAAGTAGATCACGCCTTCGGCGTCCTTGTTGCGGTTCAGCTGCAAGGCATTGGTGAAGACATCGAGGGACTCGAAGTTCCGGCCGAGTTGATCCAGGGCCTGTCCCTGCAGCATCATCAGGCGGCTGCGGGAGTTCGAATCGAGTTCCAGATCGCCGTCGAGCAATTTTTCGGTCACGCCCAGCGCTTTTTCGGATTCGCCATCGATGAGCAGGCCTTCAGCCTCTTCGACGCCCAGACGCACGGGCAACGGCAGGGGCGCGCGCAGTTTGAGCAATTCCTGACGCATGCTCTCGGCGATGGTCCGCATGTTGTCGGGCAGGTCGCCCTCCAGGGCCTCGTTCACCAGCCCGGTGGCGCGGTCGAAATACTGGCGGTCGCGCAGGAAGCCGGCCAACAAAACCTTGGCCACGCCGTCGTCCGGATTTTCCAGCAGGGCGTTGCGGCACTCGGCCTCGGCGGCCAGGCGCTGCCCGGCGCTGAACTTGTCCAGGGCCCGGTTCACATGATAGCTGTAGGAGGCGTGGATCTGATCACGGGGCGGCCCCATCAAAGAGACCACGAAAGCGCCCTTCACATTGCGGTTGGTGATGACAATGCTCACCTCTTCGCCCAACCCCCAGGGCACCGGCACATCGTGGTGACGCTGGTCGTTTTGCTGATAGAGCAGGGAGCCGTCCTTGGTGCGCCGCACGTGCACGTCGCAGTTCTGGTCACCGCCATCGACGAGCAATTTCCAGTTGCGGACCTGGATCTGATCATAGCTGACTTTGATTTGGAACGATTCCCGGGGCGTGAGGGTGAAACTGTCCGAAGACCAGGTCTCGTAGATGCCGTTGGCGCCGAAGGCCAATCCGGCCGTCAGCAGGACCCAAATGCCGAAACTAAAAAACAGCCCGGTCTGGAACTTGCACATTACGCCGCTTGCGGGTTTAATCATGGCCTTGGCAGTGGTGCCCATGGCAATCCTTTCATCATGCAATATCTGGCAACGCTTCGGTTGCAGGTCTGCGTGCAATTTACCGGATGTTTCGCGCCAACTCAAGTAAAGCCAACGCAATTCGTGTAATCGACTGTCTGGATGTCGAGCGTTTGGCAGGTATCGGCGTAAAAACCGGAAGCTTGGCAAAAATTCCCTGGAGGGAACGATGATTTCAACAAAGACGGCCCCTGTTCGTGTGTCCGTACTGGCCCTGTTGCTGGCCATGGCCTTTTTCAGCCTGCCGGCTGCCGCCCAATCACAGGATGCGGACCCAGTGGATTTGAAATTTGAGGTCATCAACGCCACCACCGGCCAGCCGACCTCGGTCGAACGCATGACCATCGAATACGTGCGCACCCGCCGCAACGGCATCCTGGACTTCGAACCCAGCGGCTCCAGTTTTGTGGCGCCCGGCGTGCCCATCAAGGATGTGGGCAAGTACATCGTTGCCGTTTGGCACGAGGGAGTGCCCTATTGGTGGAGCATGCGCGGCCAGCAGCTCATGAGCCAAACCACGACCCTGCATGTATTTGACACCACCGACAACCTGGCCGGAGTGTCCATCACGGGCCTGAATCTAGTGATCCGGCGGCAGGAGACCCTGCTGCATCTCGAATACATGATGCAGGTCGAAAATACGGCCACGCCCCAGAAGACGATTTTTGACGGCACGGCGACCTTCGAGATGAACTTTCCCGCCGGGGCCAGCAACATCGACGCGACCTACCGCCGCGGGCCCGATCCGACACCTTTTTCGGCCGTAACACGGGGCAGCAGCCAAATCAGCTTGGCGGTGCCCCTGACCCCGGGGTCGAATCACATTCGCATCGCGGCGGTTTTGCCCTGGCAGGACGGCATGGAAATTCCCCTGGGCAGCAACCTGCCCATTGACGATTGGAGCGCCCTGGTCTCGCCGGAATGGCTGGAAGTGCGGGCCATGGAGCTGGAAAGCGGCGAAGGGGCCGATTTGGCGGGATTCACCCGTTTGTCGGGCCCAGCGCTGGAATCTGGCCGGGATTTCCCCCTGCGCCTGCATTCCGGTGAGGTGGAAGCCGGCCCGGCCGAGGACCTGTTCACCCAGGACTCTCCCGCAGAGGCCGACGCCGCCAAGGAGCCTTCGGATAAAGAAAACGGCGGCGGATTGCCCCTGCCCTTTATGTTCGGCGGGTTTTTTATTATCATCTTGGTCGTCGCCGCTGTTTTGAAGCGGAAATAAACGCATTGGTGCGGAGAGCTGGATTACCGGCCCCGCCTTGAAGGAGGACCCATGTCCGGGATTATCGATCTGACCCTTGGCCACAGCCCCGATCCTGACGACGCCTTTATGTTCTACGCCCTGGCCAAGGCCAAGATGGACACCGGCCCCTATCGGTTCACCCACGTCATGGAAGACATCCAGACGCTGAACGAACGGGCCACCCGCGGTGAGCTGGACATCACGGCCATCAGCATCCACGCCTACGCCTATGTGCTGGACAAGTACGCCCTGCTGCCCGCCGGCGCGAGCATGGGCTTCGGTTATGGCCCCATGGTGGTGGCCAAGGAGCAGATCGCTCCAGCCGACCTGAAGGGCACGACCATCGCCATCCCCGGCAAGATGACCTCGGCCTATCTGGAATTGCAGTTGGCCATCGGCCAGTTCGAAGCGGTGCACGTGCCCTTCGACGAGATCATCCCCCGCGTGGTCAGCGGCGAATTCCCCGCCGGTTTGATCATCCATGAAGGCCAGCTCACCTATGAAGAGGCCGGCCTGAAGGAATGCATAAACCTGGGCAAGTGGTGGTGGGAAACGACCGGTCGCACCGACTGGCCCCTGCCGCTGGGCGGCAACGCCATCCACAAGAAGCATGGCGACAAGATGAAGGACATCTCGGACATTCTCACCGCCAGCATCAAGTACAGCCTGAACAACCGCAAGGAAGCCCTGGACTATGCGCTGGGCTGGGCCCGCGACATGGGCGTGGAACTGGCGGACGAGTTCGTGGGCATGTACGTCAACGACTGGACCCTGGACTACGGCACCCGCGGCAAGGACTCGATCACCGAGTTGCTCGCCCGCGGCCACAAGGCGGGTCTGATCCCGGCGGTGGAAAAATTGGAGTTCGTGGACGGTTGAGATGAAACGGCAACAACCGGGCTTCTGGCCGCTTTACCCTTTTGTGGTCGCGACTTTGCCCGTTGTTCATTTTTATCTCGGCAATTTCCGCATGCTCGAACCGGGTGATGGCGCCCGGATCCTGCTGGCCTATCTGACCGTAACGGCGTTGGCCTTGGCGCTGGGCCGCATGGTTTGGCGCAATACGAATCGAGCAGCATTGGTGATTGCACCGGTGCTGCTCGTTTTTTTTAAGGGCAGTGCGCTGGGCGGGGTTGCC
>DAOVTU010000027.1 GCA_030632925.1 Candidatus Krumholzibacteriia bacterium
ATCTTGCCCTTGCCTTCGTCGCCCCACTGGCCACCGATGATCACACGGTTTTCCACGGAATTCTCCACGGTTCGGATAGAGGAGCCGTCCCTCGTCGTGCCCCGCCCATCACAAAAAAAATGCCCGAATTCACGGCACTGAGCCATCCGGGTTGCTGAAGGGTAAATATCGCTCCGTTATCAGTCGGCGTCAAACATAGCTTTCAGCGTACCCCAGGTTTTTTCGTCCACCAGGGAACCGGAGCCGCAATCATCAAAAACACCGGGATTTCCCGCCTGTTCGGTGACATTGCCATCCGGATTGCCGTCCCCGTCACTGTCGCCGACCTCCACGCCGTTCAAACAGCCGTCCCCGTCACTGTCCTGTTGCGCCAGGTTCGAATCCCAGAGTTTTCCGTTGGCCAGAAAATCGGCTCCAAAGACGTTCAGCGCCGCACTGGCAGACGTCGGGGCATCCACATCGTGGCAGGCCAGGCACAGGTTCGGTGACATCACCGGCAGGCGTGTCATGTCGAATTCCGTGGCCCCGGCCCCACCGGACAACAGCACAAGACAGACCACCATAAGGGTCGTCCGGGTGCGTAATCTGATGTGGGCGATGCGGTTCATGATCCCATCCGCTCTGAAAGTCTCTGAAAGCTTCTGAATGTCCAGTCAATAGCCACTACCGACCACGGGCGGTTCCCCCGCCTGGTCATGGCCTTTGCGGCCTCTATTATACCTGCTCGATAGTGATCACGTCAATTCGCCCGATGCCCAATGGGGTCAGAATCTGAATTATTCAGGCTCTGCGTTGGCTTCAAGCAAGGCGTCGACCCAGGCGAGCATTTCAATGCGGCCGCTCTTTTTGGTCGACGAAGTGGGGAAAATCGGAATTTCAGCCGGCAAACCCAGCGCATCGACTATTTCCGTATAGCGCTTCGCTCGGCTGTTGGTTCCGATTTTGTCGGTCTTGGTGATGGCAATGGCGTTGGGGTGCCCGGAGGCCTGGATCCACGAAGCGACTTCCAGATCCTCGGCCGTCGGCTGATGCCGCACATCCAATAATTGAAAAACAGCCATGGCGCGGTCCTGGCTGCTCAAATAGCGCTCAAACATCTTTTTCCAGGCCGCCCGCTGGACTTTGCTCACCTTGGCAAAGCCATAACCCGGCAAATCGACGATATAGAACCGCTTGTCGATTCGGAAGTAGTTGAACAGGCGCGTTTTACCCGGCTTCCGGCTGGTGCGCGCCACGCTGGTGCGGTCCAGGAAGTGATTGATCAATGACGACTTGCCGCAGTTGCTGCGCCCCAGAAAGGCGAACTCCGGCAAATCCGCTTCGGGCAGGCCGCGCAGGTCCGGGCTGCTGATGATGAATTCGACTTCCATGTCCCCTACTTTCGGCGGGCCTGGGCCGGCACGCCAGCCCCCGGCGCAGCCTTGCGGCGCGGGCGGGTGGGCTTCTTGTTGCCCCCCACCAGAGCCAGATCCAGCACCTCGTCCATGCTCTCGACCAGATGCACCGTCAGTTGTTTGCGAATGACCTCGGCCAATTCCAGGTAATCCTTCTCGTTGTCCCGAGGAATGATCAAATGCTTGGACCCGGCCCGGATGGCGGCCACGGCCTTCTCGGGCAGCCCGCCAATGGGCAGCACCTTGCCCCGCAGGGTGACCTCACCGGTCATCGCCACATCCGAGCGCACCGGAATGCCGCGCAGCAGCGAGGTGATCGCCGTGGCCATGGCCACGCCGGCGCTTGGGCCGTCCTTGGGGATGGCTCCCTCGGGCACATGAATATGGATCTGGTTCTTCTTGAACCAATCAGCGGACATTTCACTGCACAACCCGCGGGCATAACTCAGGGCAGTCTCTGCCGACTCCTTCATCACGTCCTTCAGGTTGCCGGTGATGGTGATCTTCCCGCTGCCGGGCACAGCCGCTGTTTCGATTTCCAGAATCTCGCCACCGGCCATTGTCCAGGCCAGGCCTACCACCACGCCCACCTCGGGCTTGCGGTCGACCACCTTGCGGCGGAATTTGGGCACGCCCAGATATTTTTGCACAGTCGCGGCAGTCACCGCGCCGGGGAACTTGCCCTTCTCGGCGTGGTGCATGGCCACCTTGCGACAAATGCCGGCCAGTTCGCGCTCCAGGTTTCGCACCCCCGCCTCACGGGTGTAACCATCAATGATGGCCTGGATGGCCGACTTCGCGAAGCCGCCTTTCCACTTGGCCACACCATTTCTGAGCATCTGGCGCGGAGCCAAAAAGCGCTCTGCGATGATTTGTTTTTCGTGCTCGAGATACCCCGGGATGCGGATGATCTCCATGCGATCTTCCAGCGCCGGCGGAATCGTGTGCAGGCTGTTGGCCGTGGTGATGAACATCACATTGCTCAGATCGAATTCCACCTCGAGGTAGTGATCACTGAACGTCGAGTTCTGTTCGGGATCCAGCACCTCCAGCAACGCACTGGCCGGATCGCCCCGGAAGTCATTGCCCATCTTGTCGATTTCATCCAGCAGAAAAACCGGATTGCGGGTGCCCGCCTTGCGCAGCGATTCGATGATGCGGCCGGGCTTGCTACCGATGTAAGTGCGGCGATGGCCGCGGATTTCGGACTCGTCCCTGACGCCACCGAGGCTGATGCGCACGAACTTCTTGTTCATGCTTTCGGCAATGCTGCGGCCCAGGCTGGTCTTGCCCACGCCGGGCGGGCCCACCAGGCACAAGATGGTGCCCTGCGGCTTGCGGGTCAGCTTATAGACCGCCAAAAACTCCAGGATGCGTTCCTTGACCTTCTCCAGGCCGTAGTGGTCAGCATCCAGGCGTTGGCGCACTTTGGAAGTATCCACGCGGTCACGGGACTTCTTTTTCCAGGGCAATGCCAGCAAGGTGTCGAGGTAGTTGCGCAGCACGGTCGCTTCGGGGCTCATGGGCGACATGCGCTCCAGGCGGCCGACTTCGCGGTGGGCAATCTCCAGTCCCTCGGTGGTCATGGAGCTGTCTTCGATCTTCTTGTGGTAGCCTTCAATTTCCGAATCTTCGTCGACGGTGTAACCGAGTTCCTTGCGAATCGCACGCAGTTGTTCATTGAGATAGAACTCGCGCTGGTTGCGCTGCACTTGCGTCTGTACTTCGCCGTCGATGCGCTGTTCGATTTCGAGAATGTCCAGCTCATTGGCCAGGATCTGGTTGATGCGGCGCAAGCGCAACTCCAGGGCCGGCTCTTCAAGCAGCTCCTGTTTCAGGGGCACCTTGCCCAGGATGTAGGCGCTGATGGAGTCGGCCATGCGGCCGATCTCATCGAGGTTCAAAACCGATAGCAAGACTTCGTCGGGCAGGCGCTTGTTCAGCCGCACGTACTCCTTGAAGCGCTCCTTGATCGAACGGCTCAACGCTTCGATCTCGGTGCCGGTCGAAGAAATTTCCTCGATCTCGTCCACGCTCACTTCGAGGAAGCCATCGGCCTGCATGACATCGCGCACGTGCACCCGGGCCACGCCTTCGACGAGAATCTTCAACGTCTCGTCCGGAGTGCGGATGATCTGCAGCACCTTGATGACCGTGCCGACCCGGAAGAGATCATCGCCTTCGGGGTCTTCGGTCTCCGGCTCCTTCTGGGCAATGACGCACAGATATTTGTCGCGCTCCATGGCCGCTTCCACGGCGGCCACCGAACGGGTGCGTCCCACCAGCAGAGGTGTGACCATGTAGGGAAAGACGACGATGTCGCGCAAAGGCAGCATCGGCAATTCGCCTGGCAGGAAAACGTCCTGCTCGTCATCGGTGTTGGTAAATTCAGTGGGGCTCATTGTTCTCCGCTCGAGTCTTCGGCGCCGTCAAAAGCCCGGCGCGCAACATGGGTGCGGTCGCCACCTCGGCCGCCGCACCCGAAAAATTTGTAAGGGTCAACCAAATATAGACGGATCAGTGCGACCCGCTCAGGAAAATTTGCCAAAAGGAGGGGTTTTTACGCTTCCTTGAGGTCGATCGGCGGATCACCCAGCACCACTTCGGGTTCCAGTTTGTCCGTCACCGTCTTGCGGCTGATGATGACCTGACGGACACCCTCCCGCGACGGGATATCGAACATGGTGTCCCGCATGATGCTTTCGAGGATGGACCGCAGCCCCCGGGCGCCGGTCTTGCGCTCGATGGCCAGATCGGCAATGGCTTCAAGGCTGTCCGGCTCGAAGATCAATTCCACATCTTCCATGTCCATCAGCTTCTGGTACTGCTTGGTCAGGGAGTTGCGGGGCTCGGTCAGGATGCGGCGCATGGCGTCACGATCCAGCTCGTGCATGTAGGTCACCACAGGCATCCGGCCGACGAGTTCGGGAATAAGCCCGAACTGCATCAGGTCCTGGGATTCCACCAAATCGAGGAATTCATCACGCTCTTCGCTCTTGGTGAATTCCTCTTCGCGCGCAAAGCCGAGCACGTTCTTGCCGACCCGCCGCTCGATGATTTTTTCCAGGCCCTGGAACGCCCCGCCACAGATGAACAGGATGTTCTTGGTATTGACCTCGAGGTACTTCTGCTGGGGGTGCTTGCGCCCACCCTGCGGCGGCACATTGGCCACCGTGCCTTCGAGAATCTTCAGCAAGGCCTGCTGCACACCTTCGCCCGACACATCGCGGGTGATAGAAGGGTTGCCGCTCTTGCGCCCGATCTTGTCGACTTCGTCAACGTAGACGATGCCCTGCTCGGCCGCCGGAATATTGTAGTCCGCCGCCTGCAACAGGCGCACCAGGATGTTCTCCACATCCTCGCCCACATAGCCGGCTTCGGTCAGAGCCGTGGCATCGGCAATGGCAAACGGCACGTTCAGATACTTGGCCAAAGTCTGGGCCAAAAGAGTCTTGCCCGTACCGGTATTACCCAGCAGCAGGATGTTCGACTTGTCGATCTCCACGCCGTCGCTGGTTTTCTTCTGGTGGATACGCTTGTAGTGGTTGTACACCGCTACCGACAGGCTGACCTTGGCCTCTTCCTGGCCAATGACATACTGCTCCAGATAGTCACGGATTTCCCGGGGCTTGGGGAACTTGGGCGGGGCCAGGGTGGCTTCATCCAGAAGTTCACCCTCGAGGATGTCATTGCACAGCTTGATGCATTCGCTGCAGATGTACACACTCGAAGGTCCGGCGACAAGCTTCGCCACTTCATCCTGGCCACGGGCGCAGAATGAGCACTTAATCATCTGGGGGCTGCCGTTCTGGCGTCGCTTCATCGGTCCTCCGGTGAACTGGGACCGACTTGGTCGGCCCCCGCTCCTTACTGCTTACGGGAAAATTCCCGTTCTATTTCTTGCCCTTGGGTTTCTCGGGCTCGATCTCGCTGCGATTTTCGATCACCTTGTCGACCAGGCCGTACTCCTTGGCCTCATCGGCCGACATGAAGAAGTCACGGTCGCTGTCGGTGGCGATTTTTTCCACGGTTTGGCCGGAGTGCTTGGCAAGGATGGCGTAGAGCTTGTCCCGGATGTTCAGGATTTCCTTGGTGTAGATCTCCAACATGCTGGCCTGTCCCTGGCTGCCGCCGAGGGGCTGGTGGATCATGACCCGGGAGTTCTTCAGGGCCGAACGCTTGCCGTCGGCACCGGCTGCCAAAAGGACCGCGCCCATACTGGCTGCCTGTCCCATACAGATGGTGACCACGTCATTTGTAATGTATTGCATCGTATCATAGATGGCAAGACCAGCGGTCACGCTGCCACCGGGGCTGTTGACGTACAGGTAGATGTCCCGTTCGGGGTCCTCGGCCTGCAAAAACAGCATTTGGGCAATAATCAGGTTGGCGACATTGTCGTCCACCGGGAAGCCCAGAAAAATGATCCGATCCTTCAACAGGCGGGAATAAATGTCGTACGCCCGCTCACCATGACTTGTCTGGTCGACTACCATCGGCACCAGCATTGATCACTCCTCTTCTGCAGCTAAAACTTCCGTGTCTGCGGAGACTTCTTCGACTTCTGCCCGTGAGAGCAGGAAATCGTAGGTTTTGCGCTCCTGCAGGTCGTATTGCAAACGTTCCTTCTCGTCCCCACTGTTGACGAATTCCCGATATTTTTCAACATCGAAACTGTTTTCGGTGGCGACTTCCACAATCCGTTCATCGACATCCTCGTCGGTGACCTTGATCTCTTCCTTCTGCCGGACGGCGTCCAGCAGCATCATGCCCTTGAGGGCCTTTTCGGCATGGGGACGGCCAGCAGTGCGGTATTCCGCTTCCTCTTCCGGAGAACTGTTCCGGCCCATCTGGGCATTGCGCTTCTGCATCTCCTGCAGGCCCGATTCCAGGTACTTTTCGACCATGGAGGGCGGCAATTCAACGTCGTGGCGGATGATGAGTTCCGCCTGGATCTGGCTGTCCAGTTCCTGGGCCACCCGTTTTTCGGCTTCCTTGCCCAGGTCAGTGTTGATTTCTTCCTTCAATTCGGCCAGGGACTTGCCGCCGGCCACTTCGCCAGCCAACTCATCGGTCAGCTCGGGCAACACCTTGGCCGCCACTTCCTTGATCTTGCAGGTGAAGGAGATCGACTGGCCCTTCAGCGACTCGTTGGGGTGATCGTCCGGATAGACAACCTCGACCACTTTTTCATCGCCGGCCGAAACGCCGACCAGGTTCTCGTTGAAGGCCGGCATATTGCTGGCCGCCCCGAGCACAAACTTCTGGTCTTCGATGATTTTGCCCTCGTCCGACTGGCCCTCCCAGGCGCCTGGCACCAGGTCCAGGCTGATCTGGTCATCGATCTCACTGACGCGGTCCACTTTTTCGTAGGCGGCGCGGCTTTCCTGCAGGCGAGTCAGAACATCATCGACGTCCTTGTCGCTCACCTCGACCGCGCGGCGTTTGACCTTGATGCCATCGGTGTCACCAACGGTGATTTCGGGCCGCACTTCGACCACGAGGTCAAACTTCAAGGGACCCTCTTCACCGAACTCCAGGTTCTCCAACGCCGGATCGGTGATCGGTGACAGCTTGTGCTCGATCACGCCGGTCATCCAGGCGGTCGGAACCAAAGCCTCGATGGTCTCCATGCGCAGCATGTCGCCCATCTCTTTTTCAACGACAGCCTTGGGCGTGCGCCCCTTGCGGAAACCAGGTTTCTGATGGCCCTTGACCGCCTTCTTCAAGCGGTTGGCGAACTCCTTGTCGTAGTGCTCGCGAGCAATCTCCGCCTTGACGATCCGCTTCCAGGTCTCGGGAGATTCCAGAGTCGTGGTGATGGGGCCTGTGGGCTTTGCGGAAGCCGCTGGAGTTTCCGAATTGTCCGGAGTTTCCGGCGTATCGTTCTGCTGGTTTTCAGCCATCGATCCAATCCTTGTTTTCGTTGTGCGTGGTGCGAGAGGGGGGACTCGAACCCCCACGGGTTACCCCACAGGAACCTAAATCCTGCGCGTCTGCCAGTTCCGCCACTCTCGCGGGAATGCGGCGACAATATAGCCAGGCCCTAAATCGGGGTCAAGGCGCCACTGGAAATCCGGAATACTCCGGAATACTCCGGTATACTCCTGATTATTGCATTTTCCGATAAATCGTCCTGGCAGCGATGCCCAGGATGTTGGCGGCGGTCTCTTTGTCCCCGCCCACACTGTCCATGGTGGCCTGGATGAGCTCCATTTCCGCATCCTTCAGGGCCGTGCCCACCGGGATGCTCACCATGTCGATGCGCTGGCGGCCAGCCACCACGCCAGGTGGCAGGACATCCACATCCACCAGCGATTCCTTGCTCAAAACAACCGCCCGCTCCACGGCGTTTTCCAATTCGCGCACGTTGCCGGGCCAGCTGTAGCGGGCCATCACTTCCAGCGCTGCTGGCGTGAACCCGTGCAAGTCCTTGCCGTTTTTTTCGTTGTACTTCTGCAGGAAGAAGTTGGCCAACAAGTCCACATCGCCACCGCGCCGCCGCAATTCCGGCAGCTCCAGATTGATCACGTTCAGGCGGTAGAACAGGTCTTCGCGGAATGTGCCTTCGGCCACCCGCTCGGGCAGGTCGGCATTGGTCGCCGCGATGATGCGCACATCGACCTTGATGGCTTCGTGCCCACCGAGGCGTTCGATGACACCTTCCTGCAGCACGCGCAGGAGTTTGACCTGGGTGGTGAGAGTCATCTCCGCCACTTCGTCCAGGAAGAGGGTTCCCCGGTCAGCCGCTTCGAAACGGCCCCGCCGGCGGGCCATGGCCCCCGTGAAGGCGCCTTTTTCGTAACCAAAGAGTTCCGCTTCCAGCAGGGACTCGGGCAAGGCTGCGCAACTGACCCGCACCATGGTGCGCTTGGCCCGGTCGCTCCAGCGGTGGATCGCCGAAGCAAAGACTTCCTTGCCGGTGCCGCTTTTGCCCGTCACCAGAATCGTGGCGCTGCTGGCGGCCACCTGGCGCGCCGTTTCGATAGCCACCCGCATGGGGTCGCTGTTGCCGATAATCGCGTTCATGCCCTGCATTTCTTCCAGCTTCTGGCGCAATTGGCGATTTTCGGCAATGAGATTCTGTTTTTCGAGGGCTTTACGCACCACTTTCAGTGTCGTGGTGGTGCTGAAGGGCTTTTCGATAAAGTCGTAAGCACCGGATTTCATGGCGTCGACCGCAGTTTCAATGGTGCCGTGGCCGGTGATGATCACGAACTCGGCCTGCGGGGCCACCACTTGGGCGGCTTTCAGCAGGTCCAACCCTCCCATTTTAGGCATTTGCAGATCCGACAGGACCAGATGGATTTCCTGCTGCCGCAGCAACGCCAGGCCCTCTTCCCCGTTTCCGGCCGTCAACACATGATAACCATTGCGCCCCAAGAGCTTGCTCAAGGCACGGCTCAGTTCCGGTTCGTCGTCCACCACCAGGATTGTGGCGTCTTTCTCCGTGACCGGTTCTTTGGGGGGAATCGCCTTGGAATTCGTGTTTTCCATCCTGTCCTCGTTCTGGATGATGCAGCCTCGCACCGGCGGGATACCGTGGGGCACGACAAATTGTCAAAAAATTGACGAAATGTCAACAGGCCTTTTTCCTCAATAGTCGCAATCGATACGCCGAACAAGAGAATTCGATCCACCCGAAATCGAAAGGCGACGCGATGACGCAGGTCGCGACTCCAAAAGAAACCTACCCCGGACTGGCCTACGACCAGCTCCTGGCCAACATGGGCGGCAGTACGGAATTGCTGAACCGTCTGGCCCTGCTTTTTCTGGAGCAACACGGCAGCGACCACGCACGCATCGTCCAGGCACTGGAGCTGCACGACTGGACCCAGGCAAAATTCCTGACCCACACCCTGCGCGGCACCGCGGCCAACATCGGCGGCATGGCCGTGCACGATGCGGCCTACCAATTGGAAATTCTGCTGGAAGACGGTGACGGCTTTTGCCCCGCGGCGCTCACGAATTTGCAGGACGCCATGTCCGAGTTCGTCGCATCCCTGCAACGCCTGATCTCCGAAACGTCCCGCCCTTAATTCTCTGCCTTCATTTTCCTGGCTTTATCGTCCCGGCAAGCCGCCCGGAAAGAGCCTGCCAAACAGCCCACGCTTGTGAGCCAACGCCAACAACGTTTCCTGAAAATCCGGATGGGCAATGGCGATCAATGCCTCGGCCCGTTGCCTGACGTTGCGGCCGAGCATATGGGCCACTCCGTACTCGGTCACCACGGTGTGCACATCGGCCCGCGTCAAGACCACTCCCGCCCCGTTGTCCAGGTTGGGCACGATGCGTGATGTCATCCCGTCGCTGGTCACCGACGGCAAGGCGATGATCGGCAATCCGCCCTTGGACAGCGCCGCGCCCCGCATGAAATCCGCCTGGCCACCAAAGCCGCTGTAAATCTTCTCGCCGATGGAATCGGAACAGACCTGCCCCGTGAGGTCCACCTGGATGGCGCTGTTGACCGCCACCATGTTGTCGTTGCGCGCGATGTTCACCGGATGGTTCACGTAGTCGGTGGGATGAAACTCGATCAGCGCGTTGTCGTGGGCAAAATCGTACACCTCGCGCGTTCCCATGATAAAACCGGCGACCACCTTGCCCGGGTGAAAATTCTTCCGTTCGCCGGTCACGACACCCCGGCTGACCAATCCGGGCAGAGCCTCGGTAAACATTTCGGTGTGCACGCCAAGGTCACGGTGGCTCGCCAGGTAGTCCAGCACCGCATTGGGAATCGAACCCAGCCCCAGTTGCAGGCAGGCGGCGTCAGGTATGAGCCCCGCCACGTGTTCGCCGATCTGTTTCTCGATAGCTGTCGGCGGGTCAGGCCGGAATTCGTCCAGCTCCCGGTCCACTTCCACAAAGTGATCAATCTTTGAAACGTGAATAAAACTGTCACCCAGGGTGCGCGGCATGCGCCGGTTCACTTCGGCGACGATGACTTTGGCCGAGAGCGCGGCCGGTTTGGTCACGCCCACTTCGATGCCGAAACTGCAGAAGCCGTGTTCATCGGGTGGGCTGACGATGACCAGGGCCACGTCCAGATTGATCACGCCCCGCCGAAACAGGCGCGGCATTTCGTGCAAGTGAATGGGTACGTAATCGGCCCGCCCCTCGTTGACCGCCTCGCGGGTATTGGCCCCCACGAAACAATCGTTCAGGCGGAAGTGCCCTTTCATCTCCGGCGCAATGTACGGCGCTTCACCCAGAGTCAGGTGGTGGATGATCTGCACATCCTGCAATTCTTCGGCGCGATCGGTCAGCGCGCCGATCAATTCATGGGGCGCCGCACAACCGCTGCCAACATAAACCGTCTGGCACGAAGCCACCGACTGCACCGCTTCGGCGGCCGTGCCCAGGCGTTCGCGAAACAGGGGCATCCAGGTCACGTCAAACCTCCGCTTTGAAAGTCCACCATGGTCTTGGCCTGAACCCCACGGGCAGCAGCCAACCCCGGATGGGTGATTTCACCCGCGTGCACATTCACGCCGCGGGCCAGGGTCGTGTCCGCCGCCAACACCTCGGCCAGCGGGTTCGTCGCCACGTCGGCAATGTAGGGCAACACCGCATTGGTCAGGGCGTAGGTCGCACTGCGGGCCACCAGACTCGGCAGGTTGGGCACGCAGTAGTGAGTGATGCCGTCCACGACATAGGTCGGATCCGACAGGCGGGTTGGCCGGCTGGTGGCGAAGCATCCGCCCTGGTCCACCGAGATGTCAATGATCAGGCTCTTGTCGCGCAGCAGGCCCACCATTTCCTTGGTCACCAGATGAGGCGTGCGGGCGCCGGGAATGAGCACCGCGCCCACCACAACATCGGCGTAACCGAGCACCTTGCGCAAAGTCGCTTCATTGGCCTTGAAGGTCGTGACCTGACCCGGGAAGGTCCAGTCGATCTCGCTGATGCGGTCAAAATCACTGTCCAGCAGAGTCACTCGCGCGCCGCTGCCCACGCAGGCCCGCACGGCATTGCGCCCCACGGTGCCGGCGCCGATGATAACCACCTCGGCCGGCGGTACGGCCGGGGCGCCCCCGAGCAGAATACCCAATCCGCCATGGTCGGTTTGCAGATAGCGCGCGGCGATTTGCGGCACGATGCGTCCAGCAATCTGGGACAGCGGTCGCAGGGCCGGCAGGTTGCCCCGGTCATCCTGGATGGTGACAAAATCGATGGCCGTGCATTGGCGTTCCAGCAGGACATCGACCAGAACCGGATCCGCCACCGCCATGTGCAGCGCCGACATCAGGATCTGGTTTTCGCGGATCAAGGGATAGGCCTCGGCAGTCGGGCGGTCCACCATGACCAGCAGGTCGGCCCGACCGTAGACTTCGTCGGGCGAGTGCACGATGCGTGCGCCTGCCTGCTCATAGCCGTAGTCAGAGAAAACAGCACCCAGGCCGGCTCCCTTTTCCACCACGACCTCGGCGCCGCGGCTGACGAGATTGCCCACCGCCCGGGGCGACAGACCAACTCGAAATTCGTCCTGGGTCCGCGACCGCGGAATGCCAATGATCATCTTGTCGTCTCCCCGTAAATGAGTGAGGCCGGCCACACATAAAGCGCGGGCCGGCCTCGTTGCCTGGAAACCGCCATGGCAGCAGCTTCCGAATCAGCCCGAGAGCTAACTGTTCTTCACAAAGTCATAGCCGCGCCGGAACGCCTCCATGTTCATGTCGATCAGGCTCTTTTTCTTGATGATCGCCCGCAGGGTGTCTTCGCAGAATTCCGGGGTGAAGGCGCCGGTAGCCGCCACCATCGCTCCCAGAATAACCACGTTCGAAACCTTGGGCGTGCCCACCTCGTCAGCAATTTTGCTGGCGGGAATCAGCACCACGTTCAGGCGGTCACTGTCCGGACGGCCTTCGACCACCGTGGTATCGACGATGATCGTGCCACCATCGACCACATCGGGCTCAAAGAGATCCAGCGAAGGCTGGTTCATGACCACCAACAGGTTGGGATGGTCCACCAGCGGCGTGCCGATGCGCTCCTTGGCCAGGTTCACCGAGCAGTTGGCCGTGCCGCCGCGCATTTCCGGACCGTAGGCCGGGAACCAGCTCACGTGCTGCCCGCCGCGCATACCGATCTGCGACAGGAACAAGCCCAGGGTCAGGATGCCCTGGCCACCAAAACCGGCGAACTTGCAGTTCAAATCGTGGGGCAGGGTCACTGGCACCACGACACCAACCGCACTCTTCATGCGGTCCAGATAGGCGTTCACCTTGTCGGTGTCGAGGTCTTCATAGTGGCGGTCCCAGTCGCCTTCTTCGCGCAGATCGCTCTCGTCTTTGAATACGCCCAGCGGGAAAACCTTGAGCATGTCGTCGACGAGCCAGTC
>DAOVTU010000679.1 GCA_030632925.1 Candidatus Krumholzibacteriia bacterium
CGGCCCACAACGCGGCGAACACCCCCAGGTTTGTCAGGGCGTAAGTCTTGACCGTCACGTTCCATGACAGCAGGTACGGGTTCAGCGCCACCAGCAACAATCCGCCCGCCACGAACATCGGGCGGTCGCCAAAACGGGCCCGCAGGAACAGGCCCCAAAAAATCAGCGCCAAGGACGACAGAAAAACCGACAACAACCGCATCGAGGCCAAAGACGAGCCGACGATTTTGTAAAACGGCGCGTACACATAGGGCAGCAGCGGCATCTGGGGATAGAAGAAATCTTCATAGGGCGTACGGCCTTCACTGACCAGGCGGGCCGCTGTGGCGTAGTAACCTTCGTCGCCGTCGAGGGGGCGCACCTGGCTGATGGCGGCCAGCCCCAGCGGGTACACCGCCAGAATCAGTAAAAAGACGAACAGGGCGCGTTTGGGGCTCATGAAGCGTCTTTCAGGGGTTTGAGTAGCCGGCCAATCCCGGCCTGGGCTAATTGCAAATTAACTTTCAAGGTCGTTCTTCTCCCACCGATGATAAAGGACAAACACTAATAGGGTTAGCGCTACCAGTAAGGGATTTGCCCGTGAATGTTCCCGACAGCAATTCGATCATTGACGAGATCAAGGCTTCAGGACGCCTGCCATCGCCCACCGGTGTGGCCCTGACCATTCTCGAGTTGACGCGCGACCCGAACGCCAACATTGACGAGATGGCCAAGGTCCTCCAAGGGGATCCTTCGCTCTCCGGCCAGATCATCAAGTACGCCAACAGCGCCGCTGCTGGCAACCGCGGTGCCGTGGCCTCGGTCAACGACGCCCTGGTCCGCCTGGGCATGAGCATGGTGCGCCAGCTCTGTCTCGGTTTTTCGGTGCTGTCCAATTCCCAGGTCGGCAATTGCGCCAACTTTGACTACGACGGATTCTGGGCCCACTCCCTGGCCATGGCTTCCAGTTGCCAGACCCTCGCCCGCACCATGGGTGGCATCAATCCCGACGAGGGATTCACCTGCGGCCTGTTGTGCGAAATCGGCGGCCTGGCCCTGGCCAGTGTCTACGACGAAGCCTACGCCGAGGTGCTCACATCCTGGAACAACGGTTCGCGCGAAAAGCTCATCAAGCTCGAACAAGAGAAATTGATGATCGACCGCAACCAGGTCACAGCCGCTCTTTTTCAGGACTGGGGTTTGCCGGAATGCTACCCACAGGCTGTGTTCAACAAGGACAATACCAATTGGGAAAGCCTGAGCAAACCGCCCGAGGGCAGCGAAGATTGTTCCCGGCTGGCCAACCTGCTCTTTGTCGGCAACCTTGCCGCCAACATCTGCATGGAGAAGGACAAGGAACGCAACCGATGCGTGCTCGAATTCCAGAATTTCGCCCAGGTGTACAAGCTTGGCGAAAAAGAACTGGTCGCCGTCTATGACGAAATCCTCACCGAGTGGGCCCGCATGGGCAAGGTCCTCGACGTGCTCACCGGTCAAGTGCCTTCCATGTCCAAGATGTTGCGTTCGGCCCGGGCTTTGGACGGCGCCCAGGGTGACACCCCGCTGGCCGACTGCATCATCGACGACCGGCACGAACCCGTCCACAGTGGAATCGAACCGGTGAAAATCCACGAGTTTGAACTCAACCAGGAAAAACTGGAAGGCCTGCGCATTCTGGTGGCCTCCGACTGCCCGCTGCACCAGAAAATCCTGACCAAGAAATTGACCTCTGAAGGACACACAGTCACCATCGCCGGCGACGGTGCCGAGGCCCTGGAGATCGCCGTGGCCGACAACCCCCAACTCGTGATTTCCGATTGGGTGATGCCCAACCTGAATGGCCTCGAGTTGTGCCGCACCCTGCGCCTGTCGCCCAATCTGGCCCACATTCATTTCATCATCATGACCAGCCATGACAGCAATGAGGAATTGGTCGAGGCCTTCGAGGCCGGCATCAACTACTACCTGGTCAAGCCGCTGAACCACAGTATCCTGGCGGCCCTGCTGCTGGGCGCCGCCCGTGAAGTTGCCACCCGCGAAGAAGTGCAGCGCCAACAGGTGGAACTGCGGCGCACCAACGCCGAAATCAACATCACCAACCGCATGCTGCACACCATGGCCCTCGAAGACCAGCTCACCAAGCTGCCCAACCGCCGAGCCGGACTGGCGGGCCTGGACAAGGCCTGGGCCAAGTCGAGCCGCAGCGGCGAACCCCTGCTGGTGATGATCATGGACATCGATTTTTTCAAGAAGGTGAACGACACCTACGGCCACGACGCCGGCGACGAAGTGCTGCGCGAGACCGCCGCGGCCATGAAGGAAGCCATCCGGGATTCAGATGAGATTTGCCGTTTTGGTGGCGAAGAATTCCTGGTCGTGTGCCCCGGGGCCGACGTGGATGTGGCCGCCATGGTGGGCAATCGGATTCGCGAAGCGGTGGAGAACAACCATCTCGATACGCCCGAGTTCACCGGCAACATCACCATCTCCATCGGGGCCGCGGTGCGGAACCCCGATGTGGCCGACGCCCAGGCTTTGGTC
>DAOVTU010000556.1 GCA_030632925.1 Candidatus Krumholzibacteriia bacterium
GATCAGCCCGTCCCTGTTTCATGTTGCGACTGGCGACCCGGACCGACCCGGCCACCACCAGAAAAATCAGGATCGGTTGCATCACCGAGCTCAGTATCCAAAAAATAGTGGTTTCCTGCCGCTGCGGCGCGGCACTCAGCGACGCCATGCTCGCCTGGGTGGAGACATTGAACAGAACCGGGCGACCTTCATACGATCCGGCCTCGACCCGCATGGGCACGCCGGGACGATCGGCATGGGTGCCGACCCAGGCCCGCCTGCGGTCCGGCGCCATGAAGCGTTGGTAGCGGGGACGGTCCGGCGTGAAATGGGCCATGTCCAGTCCGGCCAGGGCAAACAGGGGCTGCCAATCGGGCTCGACGATGGAATCGGCCAGCGAATAGCGGGTCGGCACGACCTGAAAGCGGCGCAGCTTCCCCACCGCATCCAGCAAGACGATCACCTCTCCGGCCACCATGGGCTGAGGGTTGGTCAGGCGAACTTCGCCACGTTGAAAGATGGGCGGCCGGTTGGGGGTGGGCAGCAGCGCGCGGGGCGACTGCCGGTACCAGTAGGAAAACGCATCCGGACGATTCTTCAACTCGGCCCAGGGCGCGCCCGTGGTATCGGCCTCGCCCACCTCGGCGATCACTGTGAACCAGGTGATCACCCCCCACGCCTGGTCGGCGGGGTTGGCGTAGACATCTTCGGTGTAGCCCAACTCGGAAATCATGCCGCGGGCCAGATCTTCGAGCACCTCGGGCCGGCGATCGAGAGGCAGGAAATTGGTGGTCGTCATGGTGCCGGCCCAGCGGGAGCCCCCCACGAGCAACAACACCGCCAGCAACGCCAGTCCCATGGCCCGCACCGGTGTCAGGCCTTGGCGCACGCCCACTTCGGCCATCAACTCGGGCGAAGGTGTTTCACCGGCGGCCAGGGCTGCAGCCAAAGGATCACCACCGGGCAACGAAGCCGAAACCGCCAGCACCGTCGCGGGACGATCGGCAGGATTTTTTTCCAGGCAGCGCAACACCGCGCGCTCCACTGTCGGGTCCAGGTCCTGGACAAACTGGGTCAGGTTGGAAGGCATCGCGCTGGTATGCAGGCGTTGCATCTCGGCCAGATTTTCGGCCTCGAAGGTGCGCCGGCCCGTGAAAATTTCGTAGAGCACCAGGCCCAGTGAGTAAATATCACTGCGCACGCTGACACCGCTGCCGGTGATTTGTTCGGGGGCCATGTAGGCCGGCGTGCCGATGCCCACCTCGGCGCCTTCGATTTCTTCAGCAATGCCGGCCAGACCAAAGTCCGTCAACCGCACCCGGCCCCGGCCATCGATCATCACGTTGGCCGGTTTCAAATCCCGGTGCAGAATGCCCTGATCGTGGGCCGCCGCCAGGCCCGCGCAGATCTGGCGGGACACTTCCACGGCACGCTCCTGGGGCAAGCGCCCGATGCGCAACAACAACGAAGAAAGGTCCTCGCCATCCACATATTCCATGGACAGAAAATGTTGGCCATCCACTTCCTCGATATCATAGACGCGGCACACGTTGGGGTGCGTCACCTGCCGGGCCAGGCGGACCTCGGCCAGGAATCTCTGCAGTCGATCCGGGTTGTTCTCCAGGCCCACAGGCAGGAATTTCAGGGCCACGGGCTGGCCCAGTTTCAGGTCGTCGGCCCGGTAGACTTCGCCCATGCCCCCGCGGCCCAGCAGCCCCACGATGCGGTAGCGGTCGGTCACCATGGCGCCCGGAATGAAACGCGATCCGGTATCGGAACTGGTGGGCAATGAGACTGGGGGGCCACCGCCTGCAGGCAATGAAGTCATCGTAAAATCGCCAACCGGAGCGGCCATGGTCAGATCAGCGTCGGCCGGGGGCACAGCAGTCTGGTCCACACCACAAGTGGGGCAGAATTGGCTGGCGGCAGGGAGCGCATTGCGGCATGAGGGGCAGATGGACATCAGGCGATACTAGCTGAGAATGATATTCAATGCGACCTAAAAAGCTGAAATTCAGCCTGAACAGGTCATTTCTGCGTCTGGCACTGCCGCACGCCCAGGACCAGGCCCACCTGAGTGGCCAGGCCATCGAGTTCCTGGGCCTGTTCCAGTACGACATCGTCGCCTCCGGGGCCGCAGTCAGCGTAAAGCACGCCAATCACGTGCCCACCCGCCTGCACCGGCGCCACGGCAAATCCTGTGCATTGGGCCAGGGCCAGCAACTCTTCACCGGCCATATTGTTGTAGGCTTCGCTGGCAGCCATCGGCACGTGGTAAAGCCGCTGGTCAAACACACTCATAGCCAGAGCACCAGTCGTCTGACTCAGCAGAAAATTCATGCCGGCAGCCAGTGATTCGGCCTCAAAGCCCGCCCACCGCAGGGGGCAAAATTCCTGGGTTTCGCGATTGACCCGCAGCAGAACCACCCGTTCAAATCCGAGAATATCCACCGCGCCGGCCAGGATGTCGTCAACCAGACTGTCCGGCTCGCGTCCCGCGGCCAGCCCTTCGCCGATGGTGCGGTACAGTTCGAGTTGATCAGCCGTATGGCGCGTCAGTTCAGCGGGGGTCATGCGGGCCGGCGCCACCGAAGCGCTGCCTTCGACATTCACCACCTGGGCAAATTCGTCCAGATTCAGGTTCTCCAGCCCCATGCTCGCCGCCAGGTCGGGGATCTCGTTGCAGACCATGGTGTGGATTTTCTCCAGCTTCTTGCTCGAAATGCCCAGGGACTTGCAGGCCTTGCGGATCAGTTTGTATTCCCCTTCACCACTGACCGGATCACCGGTGAAGCGACTCATGGCGTTGGCGTACACGAGCACACCCAGGGTCGGATCCAAATTTTTTGGCGGATTCATGGGGTCGATGTCGTGGTGATCGCCGATGGCATTCTGCAGATCAGTGGGCAATTTCCAGCGCGCTGCCAGTCGCCGACCAGCCCGGTCATGAGTGATGCCGAAGTAGCGCCGCTCCGCCTCCAGGGCCGGGATACCGCCCTGCTTGTCGTGCAGCACATCGTCCATCGACTCGGGTGAACACTCCAGCAGCACGACCTTGCCCACGTCATGAATCAGGGCCGTGACAAAAGCCTCCTCCGGCAC
>DAOVTU010000249.1 GCA_030632925.1 Candidatus Krumholzibacteriia bacterium
GGCACCTGGACCATGCTGGATGTGTACAATGCTGCCGGTGAATTTGAGCACCAGGTGGCCCTGACCGGTGACCACAACGAAGATACCGACCAGATTTTCATCCAGCCCAATGGGCGGTTTGTGGTGGTGACAGGGGCTTTGGATGCCTGGTTGAACCAGCAGGCCGTCAGTTCGGACGCGGGCGATGATGACGAAGGCGACGACGAGGATGCCGCCCTTGAAGTGGTCTGTTACGAACTGGATTTCTAGTCCCCGATAACGTTAAGAAATGCTAACCTGCCAAAAAGCCTGCAACCGTTGGTTGGACTTGGCGTATGATGGCTGTCTGACATCCTCCGGTGATCAATACTGGAGGATTGTCGTTGCCAATCAGTCATGCCCAATCCGTATCTGAATGAACCGTGAATGAAGGAATGTTTACCGGGGTAGTCCCATCATCCCAGGCAAACTCAGCCATCCAAAGTCCTTGAAAGGCCGACCATGCGTTACCCCTTGAATGCGACTCTTTCTCTCCGCCGTCCGGTGGCGATCCTGACTCTGCTGCTGAGTCTGTCCCTGGCCGGATGCCTCGGTATCGGTGAAGAAGGGTCCGGCTCCGAGGCCGACTCCAGCGCCACGGCCGACGCCGACAGCACCAAGGCCAAGAAGCCGGTGAAAGAGAAATCCATCAAGGTGAACGTCGGGGAAATCCGGCAGGGCGAATTGGTGTTGCCGGTGTACGCCGATGGCGCCATTCGGTCTCCCAAATACCTGAGCATCAAAACCAAGGTGGGTGGCGAGCTGCGTGCAGTGCTCGTGCGTGACGGCGACCGGGTGCGCAAGGGGCAGGTCATTGCCCGCATCGATTCGCGCGAATATGAAATCGCGTTGGAGGAAAGCCGCTACCGCCACCTGCAGGCCCTCAGCCAGATGGCCGCCGAAGACGATACCTTTACGGTGAACAAAACTGCCATCAACGAATTCCGGACCAACCGGGATGCGTTGGAAAAAGCGCTCGAGCGTGGCAGCATCACCCGTGAAGAATACCAGACGAACATTCTGGACCTGGAAATGACCTCGCTGCAGGCCGGCGCCTTCCGCGACGCGGTGTTGCAGCAACGCACCGGATTGGCCGAAGCCCGCATGGCTGAAGAACGCGCCCGGTTGAATCTGGAATACACGGAAATCCGGGCCCCTTTTTCGGGCATCATCCAGGGTCTGACTGTGGTCACGGGCGAAATTTTGACGGTCAACAACCCGGTGTGCACGCTGTTCAACAACGACAAACTCGAAGCGATGGTCAACGTGCTGGAAGCCGACCTCGGGCATCTCTCCGAAGGACGCCCGGTGCTGCTGACGATTCCGGCCACCGGCGACACCCTGCGCGTGGTTGTTGATGTGATCAGTCCCACTCTGGACGCTGCGACCCGCACCTGCGAATTGTTGATCCGTTTTGACAATCCGGACGGACGCTTCCGGCCGGGCATGTTCGTGCGCGCCCAGATCGCGGGTATTGTTTACCAGGACAGAATGTTGGCGCCGAAGTCGGCCTTGCTGGTACGCGACAACCGGCCCCTGGTATTCAAGAAAGAGGGCGACCGCGCCCGCTGGTTGTACGTGGACATCGGTCTGCAGAATGACGATTGGGTGGAAATTCTGAAAGTGCACAGCGGCGGTTCGTTGGCGCCTGGCGAAGAAGTGGTTGTCAGTGACCACCTGACTTTGGCCCACGAGGCGAAGATCAAGGTCCGCAAGCGCATCGTGCCCGCGGACAAATGGGACTTTGCCAATGACGTGCTGGGCGCCCAGGCGAAAGGCGCGTCCCGATGATCATCCAGACTGCCGTCCGGCGTCCGGTGGCCATCCTGATGTTGTTTGCGGGGCTGGTCCTGATTGGTTTTCAGGCCAAACAGAGATTGTCTGTTGATCTGCTGCCGGCCATCAATTATCCGAATCTGACGGTCATCACCAACTACACCGATACGCCAGCCGATGATTTGACACGACTGGTGACTCAGCCCCTGGAAGAAGTCATCACCGGACAGGCGGGCGTACGGCGCGTGGTTTCCAAGACCCGCGAAGGCGTTTCGACCATCACCGTGCAGTACGAGTGGGGCACGGAGATGGACTTCGCCAACCTGCACCTGCGCGAGGCCATCGACAGGGTCGCCTACCGGGATGATTTTCCCGAAGCAGCGGACCGCCCCCTGATCCTGCGCTGGGACCCCAGCGCCCGTCCCATCGCCATCATGGTGCTGCACGGCGACGACCCCATGGCGCGCATGACCGAGTTTGCCCGCGAGGTGGTCAAGCCGGCCCTGGAACAGATCAACGGAGTGAGCCAGGCCGAGGTCATTGGCGGGGCCGAACGCGAAATTTTGGTGCGGCCCGATTTTGACCGTTTGCGGCTCTATGGGCTGACGATGGAAGACCTGAGCACGGCCCTGCGGGTGGCGAACATCAGCTTCCCCGGCGGACGTATCCGCAAAGGGCCACTACACTTACCTCTGCGTATTCTTGGCGAATTCGAGAGTCTGGCAGAGATCCGCCAAACTGAAATCCCGGCCGCTGGCCCGGGCATCACCATCAGTGACGTGGCTGAAGTCATCGACACGACCAAGGAACCGGAAGGCTTCACCCTGATTGGCAATGAAGAAGTTGTCTCGTTACACCTGTACAAGGAAGTGGGCGAAAATACGATCGAAGCCACCGAAGAGGTGGACAAGGTTCTGGGCATTCTGCAAGACCAGTACGACGACCTCGATTTCAGTTTCATCTACCGCGATGCCGACTTTGTGGCCGAGAGCTTCAAAGGGATGCAGGATTCGTTGCTGTACGGTTCGGCTTTGGCCTTCCTCGTGCTGTTCATGTTCCTGATGGATTGGGGCAGCCCCGTGGTCGTCGGATTGGCGATTCCCGTTTCGATCATGACCACGTTTGCCTTCCTGTACTTCGCCGGCGTCAGCCTCAATCTGATGTCTCTGGGCGGACTCTCCCTGGCTGCAGGTATGCTGGTGGACAATTCGATTGTCGTGCTCGAAAACATCAACCGCCATTTGCGAATGCGGGACCCGGCCAAGGAATCCCGGGCTGCCGTATGCGTGAGGGCCACATCTGAAGTCGCCTCGCCCGTGATTGCTGCGACACTGACCACCGTCGCCGTATTCTTCCCGGTCATCTATGTCCCGGGTGTTGCCGGTGAATTTTTCCGTGACCAGGCTCTGACCGTGACGATCTCCCTGGGGATTTCAGTCATTGTCTCGCTTTTGCTGCAACCGATGTTGTCTGCCCATATGAAGCAGACAATGGCATTTATCGTCTTTGCCATTGTGGCCTCTTTGGCATCGTACCTGGTGCTCCCTTTTCTGGGTCAACTCTGGCTCAAGATCGTGGCCATCGTCGGTGCCATCGCGCTGGGAATCACGGTCTCAGTTGCCCTGCAGCCCATTATCGCGGCACAGGCCGACAGATCCGAGAACGACCGCCCTCCGCGAATATTTCGCCCCTTCGATATGGTCTTCCGCTCCATCGAGAAGCGTTACCATTCAGCTTTGGAACGGGTCATGGAACACAAGACTGTCTTTATGGTAGTCGTGTTGCTGGCCCTGGCGGGTGCCGCCCTGCTGGGCAACAGCATTCGAATGAGTTTCATGCCGGACCGCACGCGCGGCGACTTCACCCTGGCCATGGAATTGCCGGCCGGCACGCCATTGGAAATGACCGACCAGTTGGCCGGAGACTTGGCCGCCGCCCTGGTCCCCTTGCCCGAAGTCACCACCGTTTACACCCAGGTCGGTATTACGGAAAAAACCCTGGCCAGTCTGAAAGAATACAGTGCCGCCAATACGGCCCGCTTGCGGGTCATGTTGAGACCATCGCGGTACGGGCGTCAGGATATGCAAAACGTCAAGGACACCCTGCAACCCATGCTGGATGAGATCCAGGGCGGCATCTTCGTATACAGTGAAGAGGGCGTGGGCTTGCGTGAAATTCTGGCCAGCGGCGAGTCGGCCTTCACCCTCGGTGTTGTCGCTGAGATCGGCGAAGAAGCCCGCCTGACAGCCGAGAGTCTGCTACCACAACTGCGGACCATTTCTGGCCTTGAAGACGTGGAGATGGACCGCGTACTGGGCAACCCAACGGTGGAAATCATTGTCAACCGGGAAAAAGCCCTGCGCTTCGGGCTGGAACCGGATGCCCTGGCCCGCGAACTGCGCAACCGGATTCAGGGCACGGTGGCCACGACATACAATGAAATCGAACAACGGATCGATATCGCCGTGCGCTTGCCTCGCGACCAGCGATACGATCTGGCCAAGGTGCTGGCCTCGCCCGTGGACGTTGGTGAGGGGAAAACCGTGCCCCTCGGTTCGTTTGTCGACCAACACACCGGCACGCCGGTACGCGAACTGGTCCGCCGCGACCAACGTCGCCAAATAACCATATCCGGCGACGTGAACAACCGCAGTATGGCTGACGTCTGGCAGGACGTTGATGTCCTGTTGGCTGGGCTTGAGGTTAGCGAGGGCGTCGCCTTCGTCACCGGCGGGGAACAGGAAGAGATCAACAACAGCTTCCGAGACCTCGGCTTTGCACTGTTGTTGAGTGCATTGTTGGTCTACATGATTCTCGCTGCCCAGTTTGAAAGCTTTCTGGACCCGTTGATCATCTCGGCGGTTTTGCCGGTCGGCATCATGGGCGCCTTGCTGACTCTATTCATCACTGGCCAGACCCTGAATATCATTTCCCTCATCGGGCTGATCGCCCTGCTCGGTATTGCGGTCAACGATGCCATCGTCAAAGTGGCCACCATCCGGCGCCTGCGCAGCGACGGGCTCGGTGGGCGGCAGGCGATACTCAAGGCCAGCACCCTACGCTTCCGCCCCATCGTGATGACGACCGTGACGACGGTCCTGGCCATGATTCCCATGGGTCTGGGTCTGGGCACCGGCGAACAAATGCAACAGCCCTTGGCCATCACACTCATCGGCGGTCTGAGCATTGCCACGTTGCTGACACTGTTCCTGACACCGGTTGTTTACGAGGCCTTGCACCGGGCAACCGACAAGGAGTATTGAGCCATGATCCGCTTTGCCGTAGACCACCCCGTCGCCACCTGGATGCTTTTTGCAGCCCTGATGGTCACCGGCGTGTATGCCCTGCCGAAGCTGAACATCGAGGCCATGCCCGAGACCGAGCTGCCCGAGTTGTCCATTGTCACGAGCTGGAACGGGGCCTCCCCCAGTGCAATCCAACGCTCGGTGACTTTGCCCATCGAAGAGGCTGTTGCAGGTTGCCACGGAGTCGAGGACCTGGACAGCCAGTCGCGCCATGGGCAGTCCACGGTTACGGCCAAATTCAAGCGCGGCACCGACATGGAATTTGCGCGGCTGGAGCTTTCAGAGCGCCTGGGTTCGGTGCGGCGCAACCTGCCCCCCCAGGCCAGTCAGCCTTTCATCAGGCCCTTTGTGCCGGAAGAATTGCGCACCGAAGAATTTTTCTCTGTCAGCCTGATTTCCCCCTTGTCCATGAACGAC
>DAOVTU010000566.1 GCA_030632925.1 Candidatus Krumholzibacteriia bacterium
CCGTGGGCAGGCTGTGGGGCGTGGGCAAGGTGGCCGAAGCGAAACTGCAGGCGGTTGGTATCCACAAGGTGCGGGACCTGTTGGCGGTGCCGCCCGAAAAACTCGTCCAGCGCTTCGGCGACCACATGAACCACCTGCTGGAATTGGCGGTGGGCCACGATACCCGCCCGGTGATTCCCGATCACGACGCCAAGAGCATCGGCAACGAGACCACTTTCAGTGACGATATCGCCGATGCAGAACAATTGCTGCAGATCCTCAACCCGCTGTGCGACAAGGTGGCGCGCCGGCTCCGGGCCACCGGCGTGTTGGCGGGCACCCTGACCCTGAAGGCCCGGTATGCGGATTTCACCACCCACACCAGATCCTTCACCCCGCCTGAACCCACCGACAGTGACGTGGAAATCCGCAACCACGCCCGGCGCCTGCTGGAGCACAATCTCGGGCGCAAGGGGCGCCCGCTGCGCCTGATCGGGATCACGGGGGGCAATCTGAACCGGGGCGGAACGGTCCAGACGGAGCTGTTTCCGGACCCGGCACGCCAGCGGGATCGGGAACTGGACCGTGTGCTGGACGACGTGCGGGGAAAATTTGGGGACAAACTGGGCCGAGGCGTGAAAAAAAGACCATCAGGTTGAACCCGTGCAATTTAGTAAAGGTGACCCCTGTTCGGCCGATCCACATTATTAGTAACATCTGAATTTTGACCGCCAACGGCCTGGAGAAAGCGTCCATGTCCACTGATGTCATCAAAGCCCGTATCATGACCGTGATGCGCAATCTGCCGCCTCTGCCAGAGGTTACGCGGCAACTGATGTCCGTTTTGGGTAACGACAACGCCTCGGCGAACGATGTGGCCAAGGTGCTGTCTTCGGACCAGGCGTTGGCCGGAAAAGTGCTGAAACTGGTCAATTCGTCGTTTTACGGCGTGCCCAAGGAAGTGACGACCATCAGCCGTGCGGTGGTGATCCTGGGCTTTACCGGCATCCGCAATCTGGCCCTGGGTTTTGGTTCGGTCGAGGCCCTGCAAAAAATGAACAGCGGCATGGACATGAACGAGTTCTGGAGCCATGGCCTGGCCAACGGCGCAGCCTGCCAGGCATTGGTGCCCTACGTGAACCGCCGGATGGATCCCGAAGAAGCCTTCATTGCTGGCCTGATGCACGATATCGGGGCCTATGTACTGGCTACGGCCGTACCTGATATCTACATACCCATCCTGGCTGATCGCACCGGCGACCGGCTGGCTCGCGAGGCCGAAGAGATTGGCCTGACCCATGCCCAGGTGGGGCAGGGCTTGCTGCAATTCTGGCAATTGCCCGACGCTTTCAATGACGCCGCCCGTTATCACCACGACGTGGCCAAGGCCACCGATGGGGAACGGCCGCTGACCAATCTGGTGGCGCTGGCCGACATCATGGCCTGTATCCACGGCGGGTCGTTTGAGAATGGTGGCAGCGAAGCTGACCTGTTGGCCCTGATGAAGGGGCTGGGCGTGACCCTGGACAATATCAAGGCGGCTCTGCAGACCATGGACCAGAAGGTCGAAGAGATGGAATCGTTCATGAAAATCGCCGGCGCCAATAGCAGCCGGGCTGAGGCTGCCAACGGCGAAACGGCGACGACCTGCGTGGTGGTCACCACCGAAGACGAGCGTCGGGGCTGGGCCCATACCCTGCTGGAGCATTTTGGCCATACGATGTATCCCATGGATGCTTTTTTCAACCAGGCTCCCGGCTACGAAAAAGTGGGGCTGGTCCTGATCGATACCCAATGCCTGACCCAGCAACAGGTGGCCCAGTTGATGCCATTCCTGGCCACCCAGTCAGCCCAGGTCGCGGTGTTGCTGGAACGTGGGGCCAAAGTGCCCGAAGAAGCTGCCGATCTGCCCCGCATCGGGCTCATTTTCTCTCGTTGGGATGTGCAATCCCTGCTGGCAGGACAACCCGCCTGACACCATGCCCAGCGTTTGACACCATGCCCAGTGCGGCCGCCGACCGATCCATCCTTGATCGGTCGGCGGCTTTTTGTCATCCTGTCGGGAACCTTTACCCAATTTTTCCGGGAGAATGAGCATTGGACTATCTGTTGATCGGATTTGGCGGTGGCCTGGTGGTGGCCGCGGTGTCGTGGGGCATCTGGAAATTTGCCCGCAGGGGAGGCAACAAGAAGGCTCCGGCTCGCATCGCTCACGAAAGCTTCGTGACCAGCATGCGTGCCGTCGGCGAGTTGAGTGTGTTCCGCATCATGACCAAGGAAGTCATCACCGCCAGCGAACATTGGTTCGGCGAGTTTGGGCGCAAGTACCTGAACTGGTTGCTGTCCGAGCGGCGCATCACCCTGGTGATCGAATTTGATGTGGATTTCCGTTATGATCTGCACGACCCGCGTTTCGAGATCAAGCGCAACGGCGAAGACGCCTTTGACCTGGTCTTGCCGCCCTGCCAACATGAAGTGTTCATCCGGGACATGCGCATCCACAGTGAGGACCAGACCGAGCTGTTGCCCCTGCTCATTCCCGAAGTGGTGGGCCGTTTTTTCACCGGCGGCTTCAGTGTCGAGGCCAAGAACAAACTCATATCCGAAACCCGCCAACAGACCCGGGGCTTTGCCGCCGAACTGGTGGTCAAGGCCACCGGCGAAGCCCAGCGCTCGGCAGGCCAGACGCTGTCCATGCTGGCTCAGGGCCTGGGGGCAACCAAAGTCGACCTGACGTTCCTGCCGGCCGGCGAGTTTGCTCCCGAGGTGGATTCTTCCAAACTGGAAAGCCTGTTGCCGGCGCCGGACCAACTTCGCGAAGGAGGCTTCTGATATGCGCAAGACTTGTATCGGTGTCATGGGTGGTGCCGTGGCCGATGAAACCACCGCTGCCAACGCCCGCCAGTTGGGCGCTTTGATTGCAGAAAATGGCTGGGTGCTCATTTCCGGTGGTCGCCCCACCGGCGTGATGCAGGCCTCGATCACCGGGGCCCACGAGGCCGGCGGACTCACCGTCGGTGTGCTCTTTGACGACGACCAGAAATA
>DAOVTU010000348.1 GCA_030632925.1 Candidatus Krumholzibacteriia bacterium
CCCTTGCGCAAGCTCTCGAGAATCTGGTCCACTTTGTCGTTGGTCAGGTGCTCATAGAGATGTTTGCCCAGTTGCAGGCAGGGCCCCATGCCGCAGGCACCGAGGCACTCCACACCTTCCAGAGCAAACATATTGTCCGGCGTGGTCTCGCCCAACCGAACGCCCAGTCGTTTTTCCAGATGAGCGATCAAAGGCCGCGCGCCCATGATGTGGCAACTGATGTTGTGGCACACCTGCAGCGTGTAGTCGGCCTGCGGCTCGGTGCGGAACATCGTGTAGAAGGTCAGCACTTCGTAGACGCGGGCCCGGCTGACCTCCAGCTTGGCCATCAGCAGATCGACGCCGCCCGGGGCCACGTGACCAATCTCATCCATGATCACCCAGATGCAGGGCATCAGCGCGCTGGCCTTGGTCGGGTACTGCACGACCAACCCGTCAATTTTGGCCAGACTCTCCGCAGAGAGGGTGAAGGAGTTTTCACTCATCAGCTATCAGCCTTCCAAACCGGCGGCCGCGTTAGCGGTCCAACTCACCGGCAATAATGTTCAGACTGCCCAATGTGGCAATCGCGTCGGGAATCATGCGGCCCTGCACCAGGGACGTGAACGATGAAAAGATCGGGAAGCAGGGCGGCCGCACCTTGATGCGGTACGCGTGACCAGTGCCGTCCGAAACGCAGAAGAAGCCCAATTCGCCGTTGGCCCCTTCACCAAAGCCGTACCCTTCGCCCTTGGGCACCTGGATGCCTTCATAGACCAGCTTGAACTGGTTCATGGCGCCCTCGATGGTATTGTAGACCTTCTCCTTGGGCGGAATAATCACGCTGTGGTCGTCGATGTTCAGCGGGCCGTCGGGCAGGTTGTCCAAGGCCTGCAGAATGATCGACCGGCTCTGCACCATCTCGGCCATGCGCACCATGATGCGGTCGTGGCTATCGCCGTCGAGGCCGGTGGGGATCTCGAAATCGTACTGCTCGTAGCCGAAGTACGGCGACGATTTGCGCAGATCATGAGCCAGGCCCGTCGCCCGCAGGCAGGGGCCGGTGTAGCCGAAGCTCAGCGCATCTTCCTGACTGATTGCACCCACGCCAACGGTCCGGTCCAGGAAAATGCGATTGCGGGCAATCAGCTTCATCACATCGTTGTTGCCCACCAGCATGTCGTCCAGTTTCTGCCGAACCTCAGCTTCGAACCCGTCGTACAGGTCGTGGCTCATGCCCCCGATGCGGGCGTAGTTGGTGGTCAACCGCGATCCGCACAATGCTTCGAGGCATTCGTAAATGCTCTCGCGGGAATTGTACAGGTACCAGTAGTTGGTCAGCGCCCCGATATCCACCAGGTTGGCGCAGACACAAACCAGATGGTCAATGATGCGCGACAACTCACTGACGATCACGCGAATGGCGTTGGCCCGCGGTGTCGCTTCAACCCCGCACATTTTTTCGACTGCCATGGCGTAAATGGCATTGTTGGCCATGGCCGAGCAGTAGTTCAAGCGGTCGGTATAAGGCATGACCTGAGCCCAGGTGTGGTCCTCGGCCTCTTTTTCGAAGCAGCGGTGGATGTAGCCGATTTCCGACTTGGCCTCAATTATATTCTCGCCGTCCAACAGGCACTCGACCCTCAGGGCACCATGGGTGGCCGGATGGCTAGGTCCCAGATTCACCGTCAGCAAATCACTGGGGTGCACTTCGTCGAAGGCCCCGCCCACTTCAGGTTCCATGCCGCTGGCGCGACGGGCCGCTCGTGCGATGTCCTCGTCGTTGAACAAGTGCTCCGGCCGGCTGCACTCCTGCCCCTGTTCGATGGGATAGTCCTTGCGCAGCGCATGGCCTTCGAATTCGTGATGACACAGAATACGGCGCAGGTCCGGATGGTCCGCAAAATCCACACCGAACAGGTCATAGACTTCGCGCTCGTGCCAATCGGCACTCTTATAGATACCGGTCGTCGAAGGAATAGCCTCGCCCTCGGTCGTGCTGACGCGCACCCGCAGCCGAGAGTTGTTCTGCCACGAGCGCAACAGGTAGTTCACTTCGAACTCCTCGTCGCGATCCGGATAGTGCACGCCCACCACGTCGGAAAGTTGCTCGCAACCTTCACGATCCCGCAGATGGCTCAGCACCGCGAGCAGTTTGTCCTTGCCCACCGTGACGGTCTCGTCGCCGTGCTGGCTGCTGACCGCCAGAATGTCGGCTCCGAATTCCTGCTGGAGTTTTTCGACCAGCTTTTGACTCATGCTCTTCCGTCCCTGGCGCAGCACCCTCTGGTGCGCGCTGGTTGGGGTTTCAACTCGGAATTTATTTTCACCACAGGGGTGGCCACTAGGCCTCGACCCGGCCCGGATGACGATCCGCCGAAGGCACCAGCCCTTCTTTTTCGACCTTCGCCTGAATTTGGGTCAGGGCAAAAAGCAGGTTCTCCGGGGTGGGCGGGCAACCGGCCACGTACACATCCACCGGGATGACGTGGTCCGCGCCCTGCAACGTGCTGTAGTTGTTGTAGAAACCACCGCTGCTGGCGCACGCGCCCATGGCGATGACCCACTTGGGCTCAGCCATCTGCTCATAAATGGTCTTGAGGATGGGTGCCTGTTTGTAGCTGATGGTGCCCGCGATGATCATCATGTCACTTTGTCGGGGCGAAAAACGCACCAACTCGGCTCCAAAACGGCTGATGTCATTGTAGGACGAAACCGTGCTCATGAATTCGATGGCGCAACACGCCACGCCAAAAGGCAACGGCCACAGGGAGTACTTGCGTCCCCAGTTGACGGCTTGCCGCAGACGAGTCGTGAGGTAATTGCTGGGGCTTTCGAGATCTACTGCCATTCGAGCCCCCCTTTCTTCCAGATGTAAATGAAACCAACCAGCAGGACGGTCACGAAGGCGCCCATCTCACCGAGGGCGAACATGCCGTAGCCTTCGGCCAACATGCCCTTATATAGGATCACCCAGGGATAGAGAAAGACGGCTTCGAGATCAAACAGCAGAAAGAACAGTGCAACGAGGAAAAAGCGCACAAAGAAGCGGATCTGGGTCGATCCGCGCGAAGGCACGCCACACTCGTAAATCGAGTTCTTCAGGGGCGAAGGCCTTGAGGGCCCGAGCCACGAACTGAGACCCAGAAAGAGTCCCGCAAAGGCTGCCGCGACCAGCAGAACCAAAAGTACGGGAATGAACTGTTCAAACATGAATGCTCCCTGCCAAGGAAAAGACACTTTGCACGCATCTGTGGGGGTCCACGGCTAGCGGCCGCCCCCACGGGATGGGTTTGTTGCAAAAATAACAAACTCTTTGGGCCTGTCAATAAACGGATGCGAATGGCTGAAACAATGTCCCCCAAGGCCAGTTTCTGGCCATTTGGCGGCCACAGGCAAATCCTACCATTTCGGTCAGGGAGGGCGCGGGTAAAGATATCCCCATGCAAATCAAGGTTTTAATACGTAGTTGGCATTATTTTGCCAGGCTCTGGATTCTGCTGTTCCCGGCATGATGGTTGCGTTACACCCCGCACGGACAATCGTCAACGACACGGACCGATCTGAATATCGGCCCCTTTCCCAACAGGAGAATGCCTCATGGCCACCACCAACACCTCCCCCAATCCTCAGACCACCGTCTCGGCCGAACTGTCCGAGCTGGTCCAGGCCGGCACGTCGGCCCTGAATGATGGCGACCTGCGCCTGGCGCTGGACAAATTCGAGGAAGTGGTGCAGGCCTTCCCTGATCGCCCCGAAGGACACAACAACCTGGGCGCGCTGTACTCCAGCATCGGCGATTTCGAAAAGGCCGAAGAGTGCTTCAACTCCGTCATCGAAATCCTGCCGGACAATCCCAACATCCTCTACAACCGCGGCGTGGTGCGTTCCCGGCTGGAAAAATTCGACGCCGCCCGTGAAGACTTCAACGCCGTGTTGGCCATCACCCCCCACGATGCCGACACCATGAACAACCTGGGTGTCGCGTCTTTCATGCAGGGGCGGATGGACGAGGCCCGCACGATTTTCGGCCGCACCATGGCCTTGAAACCCGACTACGTGAACGCCTTGCTGAACCACATCGACGTGGAGTGTGCCACGGACAACCTGACGGTGGCCGTGGACATGTGTGAGCAGTTCCTATCTACCCACAACAGCCTGGAAGTGCGCCGCAAACATCTGGAGCTGCTCAGTACAGGCTGCCAGCAGGCACTGGCCGAGGCCAGCACCGCGGCCGAACGCATTCTCAATACCGACGCCGAAAATGACGACGTGCGCGAGGAACTCGGACGCATCATCCAAGCCAAGTCGGCCTGGAGCGGGGCAGCCACCTCCACGATCTGATTTTCGTGCTCGCATTTGTCTGCTATAGTTGCGGCGACCTCAACTATAGCAGACAAATGCGAGCACGAAAATCAGATCGTGGAGGTGGCTGCCCCGCTCCAGGCCGACTTGGCTTGGATGATGCGTCCGAGTTCCTCGCGCACGTCGTCATTTTCG
>DAOVTU010000656.1 GCA_030632925.1 Candidatus Krumholzibacteriia bacterium
CACCTTCACCACTTCGGTCTCGTCCACTTCGACCCAGGCCTCCATGGTGCCCAGATCGGCAATCACCAGCAGCACCGTGCCCGGATTATTCAGGGTGCCCATGATGGCGTTTTCGCCCTCTTCCACATTCAGACGCGTGATCACGCCGGTCATCGGCGCGGTGATCGTCACCTTGGTCAGATCGTGGTGGGCCTTGGTCAGGTTGGCTTCGTATTGGGTGATGCGGTAACGGGCGCCCTCGACCCGCGCCTGTTCGATGCGGGCGTTGGTGCGCGCCGCAGACAAATTTTCTTCGGAGGCCAGACCTTCGGCGTACAAATCCTCGGCCCGGTCCCGATCCAGGATCGCCTTGTCCAGCGAGGCCTTAGCCAGGCGCAAGTCCGCCCCGGACGATTTGATCGTCGCCTCAAGGGCCTGCACCGCGGCGTTGTACTCACTGGGATCGATCTCCAGCAACAGGTCGCCCTGCTGCACCGTCTGGCCTTCAACAACGGCCAGTTTGATGATGGTGCCCATGGCGTTGGCGCTCACATCAACTTTGCGTTTGGGCTGGATGGTGCCCGAACAGTTGACCTGGGCCACCAGATCCTGCCGCTGCACCTGGCCGGCTTCAACCTTTGCTTCGGACCGGTTGCCACGTACGATGATAGAGCCCACGACGCCGGCCAGGATGCCCCCGACGACCACGACTCCGGCCACAATCAACAATGTCTTTTTCACGGTTCCGACTCCTTATGATATCAGCGGCTACATCGTGGCCAGCAGGCTCACGCCGAGCCAGACCGACGAGAGGGGAATCCATGGCAAAATGACTGAGATGGCGGCCGTCCGCGTGGGCAAATGGAACACGTCCCGATAACCGACGACCAGCACGATCAGCCCCCACCAGGTAAAGACATCCCCGTAGGTCATCAGCACCTGATAAAGCGGCATGCTCATATCACCGTTGGGCACCAGAGCCGCCAGGCCGATGTTGCCCGACAAGGTGGATTCGGTGGCCAGAATCAGTGGCAGCCGCACCAACATGGACACGCCAAAAGGAATCAGGGCCGCCCACATCCCCAGGCCCAGAGCCTGCCGCATGGTTCCCTTGCCGCCGCTCATGCGCACAAAAAATCCGATGATGAAACTGAAGGGCAAGACCAGGATCAGAGTCGTGAACAGGCTGGCCCCCAAAGACTGCTGGAAGAGCTGGCCCGGCGTCATGTCGAGGGAGTTGTCGTACATCTCCTGCCAGGTGCCCGCCGGTGCCATTTGCAGGGCCTTGGAGTCCTGCATTATCTCGATCTGCTCCGGACCCGATATCGGCAGCGTCAGGTAACTCGCGACAATGGTCAGCACAAAAATCAGCAGCAGAGGCTGCCAGAAGCGCGGATCCGCACCCACATTTTCCATCAAGCGCGCCGGCTTGACAATCAGGTCAGCCAGACGTCCAAAAAAGCTGTCGTTCATCATCGACCTTTCCGATTCAGTTTTTCTCGGCTTCCGGATGCAACCGAGGCAGCATCAGGTGACCGGTGGTGGCCAGAGGTCCAGCCGCTTCTTCAGCGGCCAAAGCAGCCGTTTCGCCATGGCGAGCAAGCAGTTCACGGGCGAAGGTGCCGTCTTCCAGTTCCTGCAAAATGTCCTTCATCCGATCCCGCACTCCGTCGTCGATGATGCGGGGCCCACGGGTCAGTCCACCGTACGAGGCGGTGCCACTGATCATCCGGCGCATGCCGTCAACTCCATGCCGATGCAAAAGATCGGTGATGAGCTTCAACTCGTGCACGCACTCGAAGTAGGCATTTTCCTCACCGTACCCGGCGTCGACCATGATGTCGAAGGCCGATTTCAACAATTCGATCACCCCGCCGCACAGCACCACTTGCTCGCCGAACTGGTCGCTGATGCACTCGGTGCGAAAGGTCGTCACAAAGCCTCCGCCGGTCAGGCAACCAACGGCCTTGGCATAGGCCGCGGCCAGGTCCCAGGTTTCGGCCGGCGAGTCCTCAGTCACGGCCAGCAGGCCCGGCACGCCACCACCGCCCGCATGGGCTTGCAGCAACATGTCGCCCTGCCCCTTGGGAGCGGCCAAAAAGCAGCGCCGGCCCACCGCCGGATGAATCTGGTCAAAGGCGATGGCAAAGCCGTGGGCAAAACCCAGGGCCGCTTCGGGCCGCAAATGAGGTTCGACATCGGCCTGATACACCGCGGCCATGGCCTCGTCCGGAAGCATGAGCATGACCACCTCGGCCTGGGCCACTGCCCCGGCCACCGGCAGGACCGCGAAACCTTCCTGGACGGCCCGCAGGCCCGATTTGGATCCATTTCGGCTGCCCACAACCACCAGACAGCCACTGCGGACCAGATTCAGGGCGTGGGCCCGTCCCATGGTGCCGTAGCCGACAATGGCGACGGTTTTGCCCGCCAACGGGTCCAAATTCACGTTCTCGGCGTTGATTTCGGTACCCGGCGCGGGCGGGTATTGTTCAAACATGGGGCGTCCTTCTTCCAAGCTGGGGATTTCGCCCCGAGAATAGCCCTATCCCGGCTTCTTGACAAGGTGCCCATCAAGGGATAAATTGCGTCCCTGTCCGGGAAATCGGACGCAAATTTTGAGGG
>DAOVTU010000231.1 GCA_030632925.1 Candidatus Krumholzibacteriia bacterium
CGCCCCAACTCGTGTTTTCGTTGGGTGTCGAAGAATTGATGGTCGCCACCGGAAGGGTCGGATCGCCGGACGACACGGGCACCGCGCTCCAGCTGCCATCCTGCAGGCGCACCGCAGGCAGGTCGCTGATAACCGAAGGCTCGTTCACATTGCCCAGGTACAGGAACGTGTTCTGCTCGGCGGCCGAGGCTACCGAAAACACGGCCAACTTGGTCAACGTGTTGCAGGGCATCGGCGCAGACATGATCGTGGTCCACTCGCTGGGCCCGTCCTTGACCGCGGTGGTCCCCAGGGGCAGCGAAACACCGGTCACCACGGCGCCGGTTGAAATGGTCACCTTGGCCTCCCAGGCGTTGATGAACGCGATGGTCGGATCGGTAAAGATCAAGTGCACCTGAACGGTGGCCGGATCGGCCAGGGTCAGGTCGCTGGTGGACGCTTCGCCGTCAAAATACAGGCCCAGGGCGTTCGGGCCCGACAAAACAGGTTCGGCACAGGCGCTGCCAGCGATCATGACCATCAGGCCCACCAGAAATATAGTTTTTTTCATGTTCAACATGCCGGACAGTCTCCTGTGTTCCTTAAGAATCCTGTGTTCCTCAAAAATGAGGATCTCTTGTCGAATGAGAACTTGTCGAAAGAGAACACGGGCACCAAAAAGGCACCCGTTATCTGTTCATTGGAATAATTATAGCACATTAACCATAACAATTTCAACGTCAGTCTTTCAAAATATCAAATATTTCTGCAAGACCCGGTACCGACGAACCGTCGGTTCAGAGCCTAGCCTCAGGTGAAGCCGCCGCTGCCGCAGCCTCCGCCGCCGCCCGCCAGGCCGCCGGATCCATCAGATCCCGTGGCAAAGGCCGAAAACTCGCGTTCCACGCGTTTTGAGGCACAGGCCGGGCATTTCACTTTGCCGTCTTCGACTTCAGCGGTGGTCAGCAATTCCTCGAATTGGTGGCCACATTTGCGGCATTGGAATTCGAACAGGGGCATGACACGGTCTCCTTGGCAGCCTAACTGCTGGATTTACTGCTGGACGTCTCGTTGTCGGACTTCAGCTTCTCTTCTTCTCGATCACCGATCGAGCATTCCGTAGGGCCTCAGCCAGGCTTGATGCCGAAGCGGGGCAATACGAAGTTCACCACAATGAAGTAGAGAACAATAAAGACGATAAACTTTTCCACTGGCGCGATCCTTTGGTCGGGGTCTGGCTGCGATATCATCGGTCACACATCGAATATTACATATATGCGCAACCTGTTGACTTCGCCAGAGGCTCCAAGATAATCGGCAAAATGGCCCCGTCAAGGACGCCGCGCCCTAGAAGGTGCCCTTGACCCATCCACCATCCGAGGTGATGCCCTGCCCGGTCAGGTAGGCGGCCCCTTCGGACATCAGGAAAGTGATCAACGAAGCCAGCTCTTCCGGTTGGCCCAGGCGGCCCATGGGAATCTCCTGGGCCCATTCGTCCAGGACATCCTGCCGGGTGCATCCGGTCTGCTCGACTTTCTTGGCAATCAGGCGTTCCACCGCGCTGGTGGTGTGGTAGCCCGGCTCCACGGCGTTGACGGTGATACCGGCGGTGGCATACTGCACCGCCAGGGTGCGCACCAGCCCTTGCACCGCCGGGCGCAAGACGCTGGACAACATGAGGTTGTCTACCGGCTGTTTGACGCTCACCGAAGTGATCATCACCACGCGTCCCCAACCCCGGGTCGCCATGCCGGGCAATACCAACTGGCACAGCCGCACCACCCATCCGACCGCCACGGAGCAGGCGATGTTTTGTTAGACTTGATTCGGTTCGTCAAAGGGTTTGGCCGGCGGCGCGTCGGCTTTGACCAGCAGCAAATCCACCGGGCCGGACTGCGCTACAAAATCGGTCACCGCCTGGTCATTGGTCACGTCCACAACGGCCGAAGTGACCTCGGGAGCATCGCTGCCCCAGACTTCCCGACCCAGGGCCTGCACCTCTTCGGAGGCGCGGTTCAGGTCTTCGGCTCCCCGGGCGCAGAGGGACACGTGGGCCCCCTCGCGAACCAGCTGCCGGGCGGTGGCCAGACCAAACCCCCGGGATCCGGCGGTTACGAGTGCTTTTTTCCTTTGAGCCCCAGATCCACAGTTTTCTCCATTCCATTGCTGACCGGTCACCTCGACAGATGTTCAACTTGATGATCGCACCACCAACCGCCTGCAGACAACCATTTTTGGGCGTATTGCTGCCCATCCGGCTTCCGGCACACAGGTTGCTTGGTTTTTCTACAGACCCCATCAGAAGGAACGTTGAGGAACCCTGAGGAACAACAGGGAATCCTGACAGCCGAACAACCGTGCAGAGAAAGATCCCGCATGCTCAAGAAACCGCAATCCGCACTGGACCAATACAAGAACAAGCGGGGCGGTGTCATTGAGCGCGAGCTGACCTGGTTCGGGCGATTGTGGTTTTTCTCTCACTGGCGGGTGATCCGGTTGACAACTTTGGCGGCGATCCTGGCGGTCGTCTATATCGTGATCCAGCCCGGCCCCATCGAGCCCGTCAACCTGACCTACGACATCGATTTGAGCGAAGCGGCCGACGGCACCCTGACGATCACCTTGATTGCCGAAGGAAACCTGCCCGAATATTTGGACCTCGAATTTCCGGTCGGGATTTTTGGCGACAATGGCAATGGAGTGCGGCCGCACAATCCCAAGGGCAGGGTTCTGACTGCCGAGGGAGAAATGGGACTGCCTCTGGCCGTGGAACAAACTTCGTTCGGCTGGCGGCTTGCGACCCAGCAGGTTTCGCGCGCCGGCTTCATCTACCGGATCGATCTGGACCGGGTCGATGGCGATGAAGAAGACATCCGGCGCCACATTTCCACGCCAGTGGCGGGCGGTATCCGGGCCGCGGGATTTGAAATCTTCCTGGAGCCCATGGGCATGGAAGTCCGGGAAATCACCGTATCGATGCACAACCCCTCCGGCTTGCCGGTGCTCGTGCCCTGGCCAGCACTGGTCAAGGGCCGGGACCTGGCCGCAGAGCGGCGGCGGCACGCAGCGGGCAATAGCACCAGCGATGCCAGCCTCGGGCTGGGTCAGGGTTTCAAACCCGGCGCAGGGCTCAATACGGTTTCGAAGGGGGCCAATCCCCTTGAAGCGGCGGCCTCGGTGCCGTCCAATCTGCTATACCACCCCCGGGACATGGCCGACCTGAACAACTCGCTGATCATTTGTGGCAACATCCGGTCCCTGGAAAGTCGGGCCCGCGATACGGTGATCCAGTACGCAACCGACCGCACCTGGCTGTTCGCCGACGAGGCCGCCCTCGAACTGGTGCGCCGCATTGCCCGCACCGAGATGGGCTTCTTCGGCAACTCGCCCACCGATCAGATCACGGTGCTGCTGGCCGCCAACGAGATCACCTCCGAAGAAGGATTCGATGTTTATGGCGTGCACACCGGCAGTTCCGTGCTGGTGATGCTGGACCCCGAAACGACCTGGGGCATGCTCGAAGAACAAGCCGCCAGCGTCATTGCCCACGAAATGTTCCACGGTTGGTTGGGCGAAGCCATTCCCCAGACTGATCCACAAATGCTGTGGTTCACCGAAGGCGCCACCACTTGGTACGCCTCGCGGATGCTGGTCAGTGCCGGTATCTGGCCACCCGAGCACGCCCGCGGCATCCTGGGCGCCCGCCTGGATCGCGACTATGCCAACAATCCCCTGCTGGGCGAGATGTCCGTGGCCGAGGCCGCCTCCGAGGTCATGGCTGATGCCGAACAGGTGCGCTTTGGCTATGCCGGGGGCACCAACGCCTGCATGGCCCTGGACGAGATGCTGGCCCGCGCCACGGGTTCAGCCCGTCCGCTGGATGAAATCATGCGCCAACTGTACAAGGACCGCGATCGCGGCGGCCTGACCCGGGAAATGCTGCTCGAAACGATCCTCAAGGTGACTGGCGTAGACTGCGGTGTTTGGCTCGATACGCATGTTTACGGTAAAACTGCCTTGCCCCCCTCCGAGCAGTTGATTTAGATTCCCTTTGGTGATTGCTTTGCTCTTGTGGTGCGCCCTTCCGGGGGGGGCGCACCACATGAGCAAAGCAAAGACCACAGGAATCTGAATCATCTGGGCTTTTTATTGCGAGGGTTGTTGTGAGTGACGGTAAGTTTAAACGGACTTTGGTGACCAGTGCGCTGCCTTATGCCAATGGGGAAATTCATTTGGGGCATTTGGCGGGGGCTTATTTGCCGGCGGATATTTATGTGCGGTATTTGCGAATCATTGGTGAAGAGGTGCTTTATATTTGCGGGTCCGATGAGTACGGAGTGCCCATCACCTTGACGGCCGAGAAGCTGGGGATCACGCCCAAGGAATTGGTGGATCGCAATTACGAGTCGATCCGCAAGAGTTTCGAAAGCTTCGCCATGAGCTTTGACAATTTCAGTCAGACCAGCCGCGATATTCACTCTGAGACCAGCCAGGCCTTTTTTGCTGACCTGCACGCCCAGGGTGTGTTCAAGCAGAAGACCACCGACCAATTCTACAGCCCGAAGCTGGACCGGTTTTTGGCCGACCGCTACATCGAAGGCACGTGCCCTGTTTGTGGCGATGAAAATGCGCGCGGCGACGAGTGCGAAAAGTGCACCTCCACCTACGACCCCACCGAGTTGATCAACCCGCGCAGTGTGCTGGACAACAGCGCGCTGGAATTGCGTCCCACCACCCACTGGTTTTTGCCCATGGGTGACTTGCAGGACAATCTGAGCGCGTTCATCGATAGCCACCCCGAGTGGAAAGACAACGTGAGGCAATACTGCCGAGGCTACTTCGAAGCGGGATTGCAGGACCGCGCCATGACCCGCGACCTGGGTTGGGGCGTGAACGTGCCCTTGGAGAATCACGAGGGCAAAGTGTTCTACGTGTGGTTCGATGCGCCCATCGGTTACATCAGTTCGACTCGGGAATGGGCCATTGAAAAAGGCGACCCGGAAGCCTGGCGCACCTGGTGGCAAAGCGAAGAAACACGATTGATCCATTTCATCGGCAAGGACAACATCTTTTTTCACGCCATGATGTTCCCCGCGGTGCTGATGGCCCACAGCGAAGACTACATCCTGCCGGATAATGTGCCGGCCAATGAGTTTTTGAATCTTGAGGGCCAGAAACTGTCCACGAGCAAGGGTTTTGCCGTGTGGTTGCCGGAATACCTGGAGAAGTTCGAGGCCGACCCTCTGCGTTATGCGTTGGCCCGCGGTCTGCCCGAGACTCGCGATACGAATTTCACCTGGGAAGGATTTCAGGCGCGCAACGACAACGAACTGGGCAACAATTTTGGCAACCTGATCAACCGGGTGTTCACCTTCATCCACAAGTATTTTGACGGCCAGGTGCCGCAATGGTCGGCAGAGAATTTGACTGATCTGGACCGCGCCGCCTTGGCTGAAGTGGCTGCTGATCTGGAAAAATGGTCGGGGCACATGGCGCGTTTCGAGATCAAGGCCGCCTTGGAAACCGCCTTCCATGCCGGACAGGTCGGCAACCGCTACTTTGACGAATCAGCGCCTTTCAAGAGCCGCAAGACTGACATCGAGCGTTGTGAACAAAGCCTGGGCGTGATCATTCAGATTCTGCGCCAACTGTGCCTGATGCTGGCACCAGTGGTGCCCTTCGGCATGGAGAAGTTGTGGTCGTGGCTGGGTATGGAAACCGATCTGTGGCAGGGCGGTTGGGCTGAGGGCCGGCAGGAAATCCCAGGCGGACGCCCCTTGGGTAAGCCTGAGATTTTGTA
>DAOVTU010000030.1 GCA_030632925.1 Candidatus Krumholzibacteriia bacterium
CCGGTGCGCAACTGGATTGCCTGATATCGCCTGAGAGCAGGGGGCACTCAGGCGGGAGCTTTGGCCACCGACAGCAGACGTTTCACTTCGGTGGTGAGGGCTTCGAGATCGTAGGGCTTGGCCATGTAGGAATCGGCCTGGTACTGGAAGCCGCGCACCTTGTTGCGTTCGTCTTCGCTGGCGGTCAGGATCATGATCGGCACTTCGGTCATGGCCATGATGCTGCGCACCCGCTTCAGAAAACCGAACCCATCCAGCACAGGCATCATCAGGTCGAGAATGACGCAGTCGGGCGTCTGCCGTTGCACTGCCTGATAGCCTTCGGCTCCGTTGCAGGCTTCGGTGATCTCGAAGTCCTGGCTGAGCAATTGCATCTTCAGGATCGTGCGCAGGTCCGGATCGTCTTCGACGATCAGGATTTTGGGTTTCGCGACATCGGTCATGGCAGTATCTTTACCCTTCTTGAGTTGGGAACCGGATGGCTTCCCGCAGGTTCTCTCTTCAGGATATCGGTTTATGGCCTTCCGACTTGAACTCAAATCTGGAACTGAACTCAAATCTGCCCTCGGGCGAGGTTTTTAGACTCATGCGTTTCCCCTGTTTGCGCTCTGTTTCCCGTACTTTTCCGGTATTGCTGGTCTTGCTGTCCTGCACGGTGGCTTCAGCTCAGGAGGCTGTTCCGGCCGATCCCTGCCTGGAAGGCCCAATTCTGTACCGGGAAGCGAAATTCGAGGAGGCCCGTGCCGCCTTGCGCGGCTGCCTGGATACCAATGGACCCAATGTCGAAGTCTTGTTGCCCCTGGTGGTGATGGGCGTGCAGGAAAACCGCCTGGAAGAGGCCGTGGAATATGGCGCGACAGCGGTGGAAATGGCCCCGCAGAACACCGAGGCCCGCTATTGGTACGGCCGGGCCCTGTTGCGTTCGAACCGGCCGACCGAGGCCAAGGAGCAGTGGCACGCGGGGCTGAGCCAGACGGTGGATCATCTGGGTATTCTGGAAGGCTTGGCGCGACTGGCCCTGGCTGAAAACGAGACCGCCCAGGCCTACCAACTGTTCAGTCAGATGCAGCGACTGGGGCTCAATGAGCCCTGGTTGAGCCGCTTACTGGCCGAAATTTCTGCGGGCAAGGGCATGTGGGAGCAGAGCCTGAACCATCTGGCGGCGGCCATGAACCGCGAAGGTGGGGGCACGACCGAAGACCTGCTGACGGCCGCGGAATTGAGCATCATGGCGGGCGACAAGCCTCGCGCCGTGGATTTTTGCCGCCGCGCCGTGATCCTGGCGCCCGGCGCCGACACCTACGGTGGCTTGGGACAGGCCTACTTCGCTGACCAGCAGGTGGATTCGGCCTTGGTATATCTGCGCCTGGCAGTGGAGCAGTCGCCCAGGACGCCGCTGTTCCGCTTCAATCTGGCCAACGCCCTGGAAGTCAGCGGGCAGGTCGAAGAAGCCGACTACCATTTTCGGACTTTCCTGGAGCAGGTGCCCAACGACCCGGTGGGACGCTTCAACTACGGTATTCATCTGGAAAAGATGGGCCGCTCGGTGGAGGGCCTGGCCGAAGTCGAAAAGGCCATTGACCTGGATCCCCAGATGCTGACCGCGCGCGTGGTGCGGATCCAGCTGCTGGAGGGTTTGGGCATGTGGGACGAAGCCCTGGTCGAACTGACCAATTTGCAAATTTTGGATACGGCCAACGCGGAACAGTTGGGCCTCTGGGAGGCGCGACTGCTCAATTCGCGGGCTGCCTCGCAGACGAAATTGAACGAGGGCAAGATCCGGCTGCAGCACATGGTGCTCGGCACGCTGGAACTGGTCAGGCAAGTGCAGGCCGAGTTGGCCACCGGCGAAGAGTTCACTTCACTGGTGGTGCGTTTCTCGGCGGGACCGGCTGCGGTGCGGGGCGGAGATATCGGCTGGGTGGATCCGACGGAGATGGTGCCCGAGATGCAGAAAGGCCTCAATGGCCTGGGTATAAATGAGATAAGCCCTCCGATTGAATCGAAAGGGCTATATCATATCTTCAAAAGAATCCCGTAACGGTTTACGGTACGGAATCACGAACAGGTCTTGAAATCGCAACCGGCCGAGGCCAATCAGACGACTTTCTTGACGCTGCCCGTGCGGATGCACCGGGTGCACACATAGCCGCGTTGCACCTTACCATCCATCTCAAACCGGATTTTCTGCAGGTTCGGCAACCAGCGATGACGGGTGGTATTGTGAGCGTGGCTCACGCGGTTCCCGTACTGTGGGCCTTTGTCGCAGACCGAGCACCTTCTGCTCATGAGACTTTCCTCCTGGGGAGTTGAATTCACAGGAGCGGCAATTTAACATGTGAACGCATGCTCAGCAAGAATTTATCTGCATTTTGCCCCGGATGGCTCAACGGCCACCGGATAACCCCCGAACCCGTGAAATGGCCATGAAACCGGAATTCAGTCTCGCAACCCCTGTGCAGTTCCTCAAGTCCGTCGGTCCGGCCCGGGCGCGGGCCCTTTCGCGGCTGGGTCTCGAAACGGTGGGGGACCTGCTGGCCCACTACCCCAAGCGCTATTTCGACCGCACCAGCTGTCTGCCCATCGGTCAGGCACGTCCGGGGCAGGAAGTGACGGTGCTGGGCGAGGTGCTGACCTGTAGCGATCGGCGTACCGGCCGTGGAGGCAACCTTTTAACGGTGGCCATCGGCGACGACTCGGGCGTGATGTTCTGCGTCTGGTTCAACCAGAAGTTCCTGCTGAAGCAGTTCCGGGCGGGCAAAAAGGTCATGGCCAGCGGTGTGGTGCAGTTTCACGGCGGGCGGCCCCAGTTGGCCCATCCGGATTTTGAGATTCTGGAGGCGGAGCCCGAAAGCGGGACCGTGGAGGCCGGTTTGAACACCGGGCGCATGGTGCCTGTCTATGGGCTGACTTCGGGTATCGGGCAATATTGGCTGCGGGGATTGATTGATCAGGCCCTGACGCGGGCGGTGCCCCACCATCTGGAAAGCCTGCCGCCCGAACTGATCCGCAAGCACAGGTTCCCGGATCGCGGCACGGCCTTGCACGACATCCACTTTCCGGCTGATCGAAAAGCCATGGACCGGGCCGTGGCGCGGCTCAAGTACGAAGAACTGTTCACCATCCAGATGCTGATGGCGTTGCGGCGCAGTTCCCACCGTCAGGAAACGGGCATTCGGCTGGACCAGCCCGGAGACATGACCGGGAAACTGGTGGGCGGGTTGCCTTTTGACCTGACCCGGGCCCAGCGCCGGGTATTGAACGAAATATTGGCGGATTTGCGTTCGGGCGACCCTATGCATCGCATGGTGCAGGGTGATGTGGGCTCGGGCAAGACCCTGGTGGCCCTGATTGCGGCCCTTTTTGTGATCGAACAGGGGTATCAGGCGGTTTTGATGGCCCCGACCGAAGTTTTGGCCCGGCAGCACGGCGCCAGCATTGGAAAATTGTGCGACGCCATCGGTGTGAGCACCGAGACCCTGACCGGATCGACGCCGGCCGCCGAACGAAGGGCCATCCTGGCTGGAGTGGCCGCCGGTGAGGTCGATTTGCTGATGGGCACCCACGCCATCATTCAGGATGATGTGCGGGTGCCCCGGCTGGCCTTGTCCATTATTGACGAGCAGCACCGGTTTGGCGTGAAGCAGCGCGGGGCCTCGAGTAGTGCGACGGAAACCGACCATGTGGCTCACCTGATGGTGATGAGCGCCACGCCGATCCCGCGCAGTCTTTCTTTGACGCTGTTTGGGGACCTGGATCTGTCGCTGATTGACGAATTGCCCGCCGGACGTCAGCCCATCCGCACCGAAATCGTGAAAGAGAAGGACGAAGACGAAGTGTGGAAGGCCTGCCGCCAGGAGGTGGCCCAGGGCCGGCAGGTATATGTCATATATCCGATTATCGAAGAAACCGAGGGGCAGGACCTGAAGGCTGCCACGGTGGAGTGGGAACGCCTGCAATCCGAAGTTTTCCCGGGTTTGAAGGTGGCCTTGTTGCACGGGCGGTTAAAATCCAGGGACAAGGCTGCGGTGATGGACCGGTTTTCCAATGGCGAGGTGCAGGTGTTGGTGGCCACCACGGTGGTCGAGGTGGGCGTTGATGTGCCCAACGCCACAGCCATGGTGATCCACAACCCGGAACGGTTTGGCCTGGCCCAGCTGCACCAGTTGCGCGGGCGCATTGGCCGGGGAACGGCCCAGAGCTACTGCTGGCTGCTGTGCGACCGCTTTCTCGCAGAAGAGACCTACAACCGGATTCGTTTCTTTGCCAGCCACAGCGACGGCTTTGCCCTGGCCGAAGAAGACCTGCGGTTGCGGGGGCCCGGCGATGCCTGGGGCGTGCGGCAGAGTGGTGCGCCGGGTTTCCGGTTGGCCAACCCGTTGACCGATGTGGACTTGGTTCAGGTTTGTCGGGACGACGCGCGGCAATTCCTGGATGCAGACCCCCAACTGAAGTCCAAAGTGGGGCGTCTGGTGGCCAAAGCGTTGCGCGAAAGTTTTGGCCGGCACGTGCCGCTGCAGGCCGGATAGTCACCTTTTAATATGAATTTTTGATTGGCAACTTTCATTCGGTTGCATTTTTGTCCCACCGGTGGGCATTTTCAGCTCCGAACCCGAGTGTGTCGGCGGGGGCGTATCCTGGCTGTGAGGCGCTTTAAACGCTGGAAAAACCCTTGCTTATTACTTTGGAGGCGGGTATATTCCTCGGGTCTCGAAGCCCCTCCTAACGGATGGGCCGTTTGGGGTGGGCATAAGTCCACCTGTTTTTTTACGTGAACCGACTGGTTTTTTTAACGAGAACCAACTGGTTTTTTTACGTGAACCATTGGGTTTTTTACGCGGAGCGTGACCGATTTGGCTGAGGGCAGACGCCCAGACACAAGAATGATTGCCCGGCGGGTGATCGAACTGCTGGAGGCCGATCTGGTCACTGGTGGGTACGATTTGCTGGATGTTCGTGTCTTTCAGGGTGGCGGTCGTTACCAAATTCGCGTTTTTGTAGATCTGCTCGAGACATCCGGAAAGACGTCCGGCAAGACGTCCGGAAATGAATCCGAAACCGGTGAGGAAACCAACCAGGGTATCTCACTGGATAAGGTCGCCAAGGCAGCCCGCACCGCGGGTATGTTGCTCGAAGAAGCCGACCTGTTTGCCGACCAGTACGTCATCGAAGTTTCCTCACCCGGCATCAGGCGTCCCCTCCGTAAGGCGGAACACTACCAGCAGGTCGTCGGGGAAAAAGTCGACCTCAAGGTGATGGGCGCAGGCTCCTATCGCGTGCGTGGTGTGTTGGAAGGTGTTGAGGTCGGAGCGGAAGAAACGGAATTGATCATCGAGACTCCGGCCCTGGATTCGAGCGGAGACGAGGACAGCGAAGCGGTCAGCGTGCGGGTGCAATTGCACCGGGTGCTCGAGGGCAACCTGGATCCGGACTTCGACGCCAAGGCGATCATCAACAGCGATCGCCGTGAGCGCAAGGAATCGAAACGTGAGGCGCGCCGGGAAAAGGCGTCCAAGAAAAAGAAGGGTCGGCCCAAGAACCGACTGAAAGACCGTACGAAGAATGACGGTGGGAGTACCAGCTAATGGATCACGATATTCTTAATGCCCTCGGTGACATCACCAGGGAGAAAAACATCGAAAAGGCCGTCATCATCGAGTCTCTCGAGGCGGGCCTCCAGTCGGCGGCGCGCAAGAAGCTCGGTGCCGAGGCCAATATCGACGCGCGTTTTGATCCCGACACAGGTTCCATGTGCATCGAGCAGGTCAAGACCGTGGTCATCGAGATCGACGACCCCGATACGGACATCGCCCTGGAAGAGGCGCAAATCGAATTCGGCGACGAAGTCGAAGTCGGCGATGAAGTGCGCTGGGAATTGCCGGTGGCCGAATTTGGCCGCAACGCGATTCTGGTGGCCAAGCAGATTCTGGTGCAGAAGGTTCGCGAAGCCGAACGCGCCCAGATCTTCGAAGAATACAAAGACCGCGTGAACGAGATCATCGTTGGTACGGTGCAACAGGTCGACCGCGGCAATGTGCTGATTAATCTGGGCCGCACCGAGGCCCTGATGCCCTACCGCGAACAAATCCGCGGCGAGAAGCTGCACCAGGGCAAGACCATCCGGGCCTTCATTACCGAGGTGCTCGACAGCGCCAAGGGCCCGCAGGTGATTCTATCGCGCAGCCATCCGGGTTTCCTGAAGGCGCTGTTTGATCAGGAGGTGCCCGAAATTCAGGAGGGCATCGTTTCGATCAAGGCGGTGGCCCGCGAGCCGGGCACGCGTTCGAAAATTGCCGTGACCAGCAACGACGAGCGGGTGGATCCCGTGGGCAGTTGCGTGGGCATGAAGGGCAGCCGTGTGCAGGCTGTGACCCGCGAATTGGCTGGCGAACGGGTGGATATCGTGCCCTGGAGCGCCGAGCCCAGTCTGTTGATCGGCCGGGCGCTGAGCCCCGCTGTGGTCAATAGCATCACGCTGCATCCGGCTCGCAACGAAGCGACCGTCGTGGTGAACGACGACCAGCTGAGCAAGGCCATCGGCAAGGAGGGCAAGAATGTCCGCCTGGCCGCTAAATTGACCGAGTGGAAAATCGATCTGGTGAGTGCCCGCGAGTTCAATGTGCGCGAGCGCGTGACCGACGAAATCTCCATGAAGCTGGGCGAGATGGAAGGCGTGACCGACGAATTGCTGGTGGTGCTGGAGACTGTCGGCATCATGTCGATTGCGGACCTGGCACAGACTTCGCTCGAGACCCTGGCTACGGTGCCGGGCGTGGGCGAAGAGGGAGCCGACGCCTTGTTGGCCACCGCCCAGGCGACCCATTCCGAGCTGTCCCGGATGATCGACAAGACGATCGCCGAGGAGATGGTGAAAGAAGTCGCCGAGGATCGTCCTCTGTTTGATGAGGAAGCCTTGGCCGAGGCCAGCGTGGAAGCGGATGCCGAGGAAACCGAACCGGCGCCGGCAACGGCCGCCGATGCGGTGGCGGGCGACGACGTTTTTGACAACTTCCCGACCGGTGACGAAGAAGCCAAAGACGGGGATGACGAAGAAGAGAAGAAGGTTGACCCCTTCGCCAACACCGAGCTGGAAGACTAGTCGCCATGGGTGACGTGGATCAGCGAAAATTGTTGGCTTTGCTGGGCCTGGCCCGGCGGGCGGGGAAACTCGCCATTGGATTTTCGGCCGTCGAGAAGATTGTCCGCAGGGGCGAATCACCGGTGGTCATTGTGGCGTCTGATATGGGCGCCAGCCAGATGAGTAAAGTGGACCGTTGGGAGCCCCTGCGAGGGAAGCTCACGGACGTGTTCAACGCAGAAGAAATGGCCCAGGCCATGGGGCGCGAAAAGCTCTCGGTCATGGGTGTCAGTGATGCCGGATTTGTCAAAGGCATCAAAAAACTGATCGCTGGAGGTAGCGGGTCTTGACGAGGAATCTTCGAGTATATGAGCTGGGCCGCCATTATGGCGTCGACAGCAAACAGATCATGACTCTTCTGAAAAAGATGAAGGTCGTGGTCAAGAGCCATATGAGTGTAGTGGAAGACGACGATGTGGATCGGGTCCACTCCGTTTTTCAGCGCAAACGCGAACTGGCCCGGGAGAACTATGCCAAGGCTCACGGCCTGAACCCCAGCCAGTTGAAAAACGTGGCTGCGCTCAAGCCGCTGGATCGTCCCCAGCCGGAAGAAGAGCCGGAGCCAAAAAAGAAAAAGGCCACCAAAAAGAAGGTCGCCAAAAAGAAGAAGGCGCCGGCCAAGCCCAAGGTTGTGGTGATCAAGAAATCCGGCACCATGACGGCCGTGGCCAAGAAGGCCCAGGCCAAAAAGGATGCGGCGGAGAAGGCCAAGGCCGACGATGACGCCAAGAAGGCCGAAGCGACGGAACGCAAGGACGCCGAACTGGCGGCCAAGCGGGAAGAGCACGCCAAGGCTCGCATCGTCAAGAATACGGCGGCCAAGTTGGTCAAGAAGGCCGACATCAAGCCCAAGGAAGAGGAAGTCGCCGAAGAGGTGACTGAGGTCGAGGAAGCTGTCGTGGAAGCGCCGGTTGAAGAGGCGGTCGTGGAGGCCACACCGGAAGAAACCCCGGACGCCGAAGCCGCCGAAGCCACCGAAGAAGCGGCGCCTGTCGCCGAGCCTGGGACCGAAGAGGCTGCCAAGACCGAAGGAACCCCGGTCGAGGCCGAGGTAGTTCCGGAACCGGCCAAGACCAAGGCCAAGGCCAAATCGCCAGACGATCCGCTGGATAAACTGGGCAGCAAGAAAAACGACGGGTTCAAAGTCGGCGATATTATTCGTCCGGCCCCGAAAGATGGCGACCGCAAGAAGACTTTCGGTGCCGACAAGCCTTCGACTCCCGTTTCGGGCGAGTCGGTGCGTAACTCGATCAAGGCAGCCATCCAGCGCCGCAAGGACGAGGCGGAAACCCGGACAACACCGGCCCGTAAAACGCGTTCGCGCAAAAAGAAAAAGGTGGATCAGGCCGAGGTCGACAAGGCCCTGAAATTGACGATGGCTTCGTTGTCCGGCGCCGGTGGCAAAAAGAAACGCAAGAAGGGCAGTCCTGGCGCAGAAGAAGAAGAAACCGAGACTGTGGAATTGCCGGTTCTTAAGCTGACCGAGTTCATCACGGTGCAGGAATTCGCCGAAAAGCTGGGCGTCAAGGCTCAGGAAATCATCGGGAAGCTCTTTGCCATGGGCACCATGACGACCATCAACCAGCGCCTCGAGAAGGACAACATTGAACTGTTGGCCGTGGAGTTTGAACGCGAAGTCGAATTCATCTCCGAGTACGGTGAAGAAGTTCTCGAAGCGGTGGAAGAGGGCGACGAGGATGCCGTGCTGACGGACCGTCCGCCGGTAGTGACGGTCATGGGTCATGTTGATCATGGCAAGACGTCACTGCTCGATAGCATTCGCAAGACCAACGTGATCGCCGGCGAGGCCGGTGGCATCACCCAGCACATCGGTGCCTACACCGTGGACACTGATGGTGGCCCGATCACCTTCCTGGATACCCCTGGTCATGCTGCCTTTACGGCCATGCGTGCCCGTGGCGCCCAGGTTACCGATATTGTGATCCTGATCGTGGCGGCTGATGACAGCGTCATGCCCCAGACCGTGGAGGCCATCAGTCACGCCAAGGCGGCCAAGGTGCCCCTGATCGTGGCGGTCAACAAGGTTGATCTGCCGGCAGCCAAGCCGGACAAGGTGAAGCAGGAACTGCTGCAGCACAACGTCGTGGTCGAAGAATTCGGTGGCGACATCCTGTGTGCCGAGATTTCCGCCAAGCAGGGCCTCGGCATCGAGCGCCTGCTGGAAATGGTGCACCTGCAGTCCGAAGTTCTTGAGCTGAAGGCCAGTGCCGAGGGCCGTGCCCGCGGCACCGTGGTCGAAGCCAAGAAGGAGCAGGGTCGAGGCGTGGTCTTCACCGTGCTGATCGACAAGGGAACCCTGAAAAAGGGCGACAACTTCCTGGTCGGCATGACCGAGGGGAAAGTGCGTGCCGTGCTCGACGAGCGTGGCCAGAAGTTGAAAGAGGTCAAACCCGGCGAGCCCTGCGAGGTCATGGGTGGCAACGATGTGCCCGAGGCCGGCGACCGTTTCTATGTGGTCAAGGACGAGCGCGAGGCCCGCGAGATGGCCAGCAACCGCCGCCGTCTGCAACGCCAGCAGCAGATCGTCAAGCCCAAGGTGGTTATCGATCTGGACAACCTGGCTGAGCTGATGACCACTGGTGACCTGAAAGAACTGCCGATCATCATCAAGGGTGATGTGGCCGGTTCGGTCGAGGCTCTGGCCGATCAGTTGATGAACCTGGCCACGGCCGAGGTGGCCGTCAAGGTCGTGCACAAGGCCGTTGGTGCGGTGAGCGAATCTGATGTTTTGCTGGCCACGAATACTGGCGCCATGATCATCGGTTTCCACATGCGTCCGGGTGCTTCGGTTCGCGAGCTGGCCAAGCGCCACAACGTGACCATCGAAGTCTTCGATATCATCTACGAGGTGGTCGATACGCTGAAGAAGGCCATGGCCGGCCTGCTCGCCTCGATCGAGCGCGAAGTGTCCACCGGTAGCGCCCAGGTGCGCCAGGTGTTCACCATCCCCAAGGTGGGACAGGTCGCTGGCTCGATGGTCATCAATGGCGTCATCAAGCGCAATAGCAAGGCCCGCCTGATCCGTCAGGAAGTCGTGGTCTTCGAGGGCAAGGTCAACTCCCTCAAGCGCTTCAAGGATGACGTCAAAGAGGTCCTGACCGGCTACGAATGTGGCATCGGGTTGGAGAACTTCTATGACATTCAGGAAAATGATGTTCTTGAGTGTTTCGAGATCGAAGAGATCGAGCGTACCGAGTTGTAGTGGCTTCTTCTGGCACAGAGGCGTGTCTGCCCTCTTTCACGGGGACGACGGCCCGGGACCTCGTGTCCCGGGCCGTCTTGACTTCCGGGCCGCTCCGCCATCCATGGCTCCGCGACCCTCCAGACACCCCGTGAAAGAGGGCAGACACACCTCTGTGCCAGAAGAGGCCCCCACATATCGTACGGGCGATCTTGCATCGCGGAAACGCTCGCGAATGTGCATTCGGTGGGGTTGAGAATTTTGTGGTCGCGGACGTTTGCCGTTGATGGCAGGAATGGGTGGCGGCTATTCTGGTGGGACCGGGTTTGGCCTTTTGGGCATGGGTGGTGAGGGACTGGTTCATGTTTCGCCTTGTTCTCAGGGCGTTGCGGAGGTCCTGGAGCCATGGATGGCGGAAGGGCCGGAGTACGAGGCGATCAACGACACGATGTCGTTGAGTGCCGCCCCTGATAACAAGGTGAAACATGGAGCAGTCCCACAGGACGCCATGCACACAAAGGACAAACATGGATCCGTATCGCACTAATAAAATGAACCAAGCCGTCCTCGAAGTCCTCAGCACGCTCATTCAGAGTTACGTGAAGGATCCGCGGGTGGGTTTTGTGACCCTCAATCAGGTGAAACTGAATCGGGACCACTCGGTGGCCGAGGTGTTCTTTTCGGTCATGGGGGATGATCAGGAGCGCCTGGACAGTTTCAAGGGCTTGAAGAAGGCCAAGGGGTTCATGCAGAGCAAACTGGTGCGCACGCTGGGCATGCGCGCAGCGCCCAGCCTGAAGTTCGTGTACGACGATTCGGTGGCCAAGGCCATTGACCTGGGCGAGCTCATTGATGGGTTGAAGGAAGACGGCGAGTTCCTGACTGAAGAGCAGAAGAAGCGCCGGATGACCTTGGATGATATCCAGGCGCCCAACGAATTGATCCGGGGACTGCGCGAGGGGCAAAGCTTCTGGCTGGTGCCGCACCACAATCCCGATCCTGATGCCATGGGTGGCGTCCTGGCTTTGGGCGAAGCACTGCGGGCAATGGGGCGCAATGTGCGGGTCATGGGCTATTGCGATCCGCCGGTGGGTCTGACCGACCTGCCCGGTTTCGACAAGGTGACCCGTTGTGAAGACGCCGAAGAAATCTACGAGAAGGAACAGCCTGATACGCTGGTGCTGGTGGATTGCCACCGCATCGATCGCTGCGGGCCGTTGGAAGATACGCTGGACCGGTTCAAGACCCGATGGTGCATCGATCACCATCTGATCAGTGGTCGAAAGGCCCCCGAAGCGGGCTGGGTGGAGCCGCGTTCGTGTTCGTCCTGCACTCTGGTGCATCAGGTGATCAACGAGCTGGGCGATGGCGATGATGATTACGAAGACCGGCCCTTCGACATGACCGTAAGCATGGGCACCAATCTGTACGCCGGCCTGGTCACTGATACCGGCGGCTTCCGTTTCAACAATACGGTGCCGTTCACATTCGAGTTTGCCCGCACTCTTTCGGAGATGGGCGTCGATACGGCGGCTGTTGCGGCCCAGACCCTGCACCGCCACCGCCGGCAGGGCGTGGCCATGCTGCAGCACGTGCTCGGCACGTTTGACTACCACGGCGACGGCGAGATTCTCATCGCCCACGCGACCCATGCCATGCTCGAGGAAACCGGTGCCGACATGGCTGATACCGAGGGCTTCGTGAACCTCGCCACCGCTGTTGATGGCGTGCGCTTCGTGGCCTTTCTGAAACAATTGGATGAGAACGTGTGGCGGGCTTCGCTGC
>DAOVTU010000057.1 GCA_030632925.1 Candidatus Krumholzibacteriia bacterium
ATCTCCAGGGGGGAGCTCCACTTTCAGCTCAACACACGCCTGGGAGCAAGCCTGTTGGATCACCTCAAGGTAGGGCGCCACGGCAATCACCGCACTGGCATCAGCGGTGTAATACACGAGCTCCGAAACTCCCTCTTCCACGAGGCCGGATGCCACACCAGGCACCAACCCGACAACTTCATCGGTCAACAACAAATGATCATACCACGGGATCATTTCTTCCGGCCGCAACAACCCATACTCACCCGACAAAATATAAAAAGCCTCGCCCCGTTTCTGGGCCAGGCTGTGCAATTCTTCAATCCGCAAACTGATATATCGACGGACGGCCGGAAGCATCCGGCCGTCCTTGTTCTTTGGTCCCGCGCAATAGGTACAAATAGCTTTCATGGCCGCTCAACCGTTGTTGCAACCGCGACCCTGGCCACGTCCCTGACCCCGACCCTTGCCGCGGCCTTTGCCCTGACCCTGTCCACAGCCCTGGCTTTCGCCAGCCGGTCCGTGTTCCTGATCCGAAGCCAGAATGGCCTCGTAGTCAGCCGCCGAAATGAACTGCACTTCGTAGCTGCCACCGTGAGCTTCCAACTGGGAGGAAAAGGCCCGCATGTGGTTGCGCGAACCCTTGGTCAGGTTCTGGTAGATCTGCATGATATCCTGGTTGTCGACATCGTTGGCCATGGCTTTTTCCAAGTCATAAATGTCGAGGTCCTCGATGGTGGCACCCACCTGTAGGGCCGCGATGACGGACTCGGAGCCTTTGTCGATCAGGTCGTTGTACAGCTTTTGCAATTCCGGATTCTCAAATTTTCCACGGCTGTCGTCAACAATCGGGTCGGCAACGTCGTATTTGGCCAGCAGGTCACCGACGCGGTCCATGTGCCGCTGCTCGGAGCGGGGGATATTGGTGAACACGTTCAATTCGTATTTTTCGCCCAGGGTCAGGTAGACATCGCGGGCGAGTTTTTCTTCTTCGCGCATCAGCAACAGCGAGGCGGTTTCGGCTTCGCTCAATTCTTCATGGGGCAGGGCGCTGATATCGCAACCTCCACCCTGGCCACCGCCGCCACCTTTACCGCGGCCTTGACCGCATCCGGCCACAGCGGCCACCGGCAGGCTGGATGAGACGATGAGTGCGATGCCAAGCAGGCAAAACAGTGAGGTTTTCATGGGATTCTCCATATTCGAAAGGGTCCGGTTTATCAGTGTGTTCAGTTACCAAACGGAGGGACTCGGGTTTTCCAGCGGAAAATGTTTAAGAAACTGTATTGACAGTTGACACTGTATAGTGTACATTATGTCCATATTCATTTAGAAGGAAGGCTAAGCTGTTGGGTGACAAAGGGTACACACTGGACGAACTGGTTGACCGGACAGGTTTCGGCAAGCGCCAGATTCGGTACTACATCACCGAAAAGCTGGTTCCCGGGGCGGGAGACCAGCGTGGACCCAACGCCGTTTACCCGGAAGAGACCCTCAGGCGCCTGGAGGCCATCGCGGTTTTTAAGGACCAGCCAGTGGGGCCAACGGGCCGGGCGATGACCCTGGCCGAGATCGGACATGCGTTGGACAACATGCCGGGACCCGGCATGGCCCGCATGCTGTGCGGCTTGAACAGCGAAGGTCCGGATATTGAAAATTTGGATTCCAAAGACCTGAACAGCACTTCCATGGTGATGCGCGAACCAGAGTCGGCTCTCGATTATCTCGACAATTCTGTATGCGAGATCAGTAGTGCCTACGGCCTGGAGTCTGGTCTCGCCAAGCCGAGTTGCATGAGGAGCTCGGTAGGGCCCCGGTCCCGACCACCTGAACTGGGCTTCCCTGAATCCCCAGACGAACATTCCCTGCAGGAACTCCTGCACAACCTGAAATCCCTCCTGACTGAACTGGGCTCGGACACCCGGTTGAACAAGCAGGCCGGCGAGGGACAATCCTGGCAAAGACTGAACTCCCCCGATGTCGAGATCCAGGTCCGGACTCCGGACACGAAGGAGGCGCGCAGGCGTCTGTTGAAGATGGCCGCCCAGCTCGGTCATCTGCTCGAACGGGAGGAATGATATGTCCAGCCATGAAAACCTTTATTGGGATGTCCGCACGGACAAGAAACTGATCGGTACGGCCGGTGGCCAGCGCCACCTCGTGATCGAGGTCAAGGCGCCCGAGGGGGAGAACCTGACAAGCGAACGGCCGCCCCTGAATCTGGGACTGGTGATAGACGCATCCGGAAGCATGCAGGGGCCGCCGTTGGCTGCGGCTCGGGAAGCGGCGCGGGGTGTGCTCAGTCGTTTGGGGCCCAATGATCGTCTGAGCCTGGTGTCGTTCGCCGACGACGTGATCATCCATGTGGATGCCATGCTGGTGGATGAAGTGGGACGCAGGCAAGCCAGCCAGGCCATTGACGGCTTGGGGCCACGGGGCTGTACGGACTTGGCAGCGGGTTGGTTGGCCGGTAGTCGGTGTGTGGCGGCGGCCATGGATCGGGCTGGCACGGCGGGCGAAAGTTCATTGCCGACCCAGAACCGAGTGATTCTGCTGTCCGATGGCCACGCCAATCGCGGCATCGTTGATCCTCAGGAGTTGGGGCATCATGCGGCCCAGTTGCGCCGGCGGGGACTGTATTCTTCCACCATCGGTATCGGTGATGGGTACAGCCCCGTGCAACTCGATGCCATCGCGGAACACGGTGGTGGTCGGGCCCACGATGCTCCGGGCGAGGCCGATATCGTGGCCGTGGTGCTCGGTGAGCTGGGCGAAATCCTGCAAATGGCCGCCGAAGACCTGACGGTGACCCTGCGGCCGACTTCGAATTTTGGCCTGGAGGTTTTTGGTCGCTATCCCGTGAGCAAGGTCGGTGGTGAAACGCGGGTCTCTCTGGGCAGCTTGGTTTGCGGCCAGTCACGACAGTTGGTGCTGCAGGTCACGTTGCCAGCGGGCCGCCTTGGTGATCGCCATGGCGTGGAAATCGTGCCGGATTGGCGGGACTGCGAGACAGGAGCACGCCTCACCGGCGCAACCTTGGCGACAAGCCTGCTGGTGGTCAGTGATGCCGAGGCCGAAGCTGAAGTTGTGGATCCGGATCTGGCCCGCGAAGTGGCGCGCATGTGGCAGAGTCATCTGCACTTGAATTCCACGTTGTTGAACAGCGAGGGCCGGTATGATGAAGCGCGGGAGTTTATCGGCGTCAATATGCAGCCTATGGCAATGTTCTGTCAGAGCTTCAAAGGCGGCAGTGCTGTTGTGGACGAATTGGCGCTGCACGAAGAACGAGTCGGGGTGGTCATGGAGGCTGCAGAAACCCTCGCCGAAGTGAGCCTGTCGAGAATGACGTTGAAGGGTGAGCAGGACTTCCGCGTCAACAAACGCAAATAGCAGAATCGATCGGCCGGTGAGAATCGGCCGTATCGGGGGAGAGTGGCTCCGGTTGTCCGACCGGAGCCATTCGTTTTTCATTGGGCGGGAGCACCAGGCGCGCCGCTGAACTCTTCAATCTCCACGCCCCGCCGCCGCAATTCGGCGATCATGCGCTCACCCGGCACGATCGATTCCTGGCACTGGGCTCCTGGCGCCTCGATTTCACCGGAAGCCAGCATGGCCGCAATAATGGCTGCCGGGTAGCCCGTCATGCGCATCATGGCCGAGATATCATTCTCCCCATCGTGCCGGTCGATGATCCGGATCGAACGCCGCACGCCCTTTCCGTCGGCATCAAACCCTTCGGCTTCGCACAAGACAAGCACGACATCTTCACCGGGCAGGTCGAGCTTGGTGTCCATGACCCGGGCCAGCAGTTCGCGGGGGCTGACCTTGCCGCCGGGAAACTCCAGAGGCATCGAGTCGGTCAGGCCCAACTCGTGCAGCAGACGAAACTGGGCGCAGTGGCCTTTGTAGCGGATCGTCTTGTAATCCAACTCGGGCAGGCGGCCGAGCAAGGTCTGGGGCAGGGTCGAGGTGCCGCCACTGGTTTGGAAGGCTTCCAACTCGCCGAAGGGCGCGGGGAAAGTCAGGTGCTCCAACTCGCTCAACGAGGGCACCGTTTGCAGGCGCCCGTTGCGGATCACGACCGCAGGTTCGATGTATTCGTTGATCAACCCCTGTACCGAAAAAACGACTTTGTAATTCATCGGGGGCAACGGGTCGGCTGGCAAGCCGCCCACGCGCAGTTTCAGGCTTTCGGGTTTGGCCAAGCCATCGACCAGATGGTACCCGAGGATGCCGGCCAGGCCGGGAGCCAGTCCGCAATCCGGCACCACCGAGACGCCCATTTCCTGCGCCCGTTCGTGCAACTCAAATTCCCGCGCCACGATGTCGTTGTTGCCGCCGAGATCCAGAAAGTGCGCCCGGTTTTCCACCGCCAGGGCCGCCAGGTCGGCATTGAACCAGTAGTTGACCGCACTGAGGGCCACGTCGGCTTCGGCCATGAGGGGGCCGATCACCTCGGCGTCGCGCACATCGCCACAGGTGGTCTGCACCCGCGGGTCGTCCAGGCGAGCCGCAAGAGTTGCCAGAGCTTCAGCGTTGGCATCAAAGATCATCAGGCCCGTGGTGCCTTCAGCCTGGGTGAGGAGGTCGAAGGCCATGGCGGTGCCCTGCAGGCCGGCGCCGAGCAGCAAATACTTCAATGGTTTCTCCTGAGCAAAAGGGCGACAAATGGGGCAACCCCGGCAACATAGCCGAGTTTTGCGCCCGTTTCAACCCCGCTGAAACCCTGTTGTCGAAAATGAGAATGAAAATCGGACAAAAAATGACGGATTTGTGATACAATACGGGCCGGTTGCCCAAAGATTGTGGGGATGGGATGGGAACCGCCAGGGCAGGCCGACAAATTCACCTAAGGTGGTTCTCTGTCTATATTCAGATTCCTGGGAGATCAAAATGGCATTCCGCAAACTTTTTTGTGTGGCCCTGTTGGGCCTTTTTCTCGTTTCTGCCGGCTGCAGCCAGCAGGAACCCCTGACGGGGCTGACGCCTGAAGACCACTCGTTGGCCACTGACAAGGACGGCACCGAGACTCTCGGCACACCCAGCATTGCGATCAGCAGCGGCTCGGGTTTTGTCGAGGGTGGCGTGGGCATGGTTGGCGTGGCCACCGGGCAGATCGACCTGGAAGTACCCGCGGGCGCCGCGATCCAACAGGTGTTGTTGTACTGGGCCGGGGGCACGACCGGTGCGCCGGGCGATGATACCATCACCGTGGGTGGAAATTCCGTGCAAGGCAGCCTGATCGGCGGGCCCGTGTTCTTTTTTACGGTCAACGGAGTGCCGTACAGCTTCAGCGCCTACCGGGCCGACATCACGGGCCTGAACCTGGTGCAGACAGGCCTCAACAGCCTGACGGTCAGCGGCTTCGATTTTGACACCAGCGGCGGCACGCTGGATGAGAACAACGGTTGCAGCATAGTGGTGATCACCGACGACAATACCGCTGCGGATTTGAGCGTGCTCGACGGCATGGACATGGCCTATTTCGGCTTCCAGCCCAGCCTCGATACAACCGTGCCACAGACCTTTACCGTGATCCCAGCCGATAATGACCGGATGGGCGATCTGCTTTTGGTGGCCGCCAGTGTTGGCGAAGAGCGCCCCAATCGCATCCGGGTGACGACCAGCGAGGGCGACCAGATTTTCGACAACGCCCTCGGCAGCAACGACGGCCTGACCTGGGATTCACTGGTCCTGCCGGTGCATATCCCGGCCGGCGACCAATCGATCACCGTGCAATTGATCAGCACCAACAGCCTGGAACCTCATGGGGCTTCCCTGGGCTGGGTGGCCGCCGGGCTGACCGTGGATATGCCGGTCGCACCGAACGAAGACATCAGCGGCACCGTGTTTGTCGACACCGATCCTGACGGTGTCATGGGCCAGTACGAAACGGGCATTGCCAATGTGGTTTTGGACGTGACCGATGGCTCGGGCAATGTGACCACCGTGGTGACCGATGCGGACGGCAAGTACCTGTTCAGCGGTCCGGCCGGTTCGTACACCATCTCGATCAATCTGGCGGATCACATCGCCTTCTTCAACGACGATCTCGCGGCCTCGTTCGATCCCACCACGGCGCTCAGTGTGCCGGTCAGTGGCGCGACAGCGGGCGTGAACTTCGGCTTCGTACCCAACGCGGAGGCGATCCTGGCTGATCTCGACTTTGGTACCCTGAACAGTGACGGCAAGACGCTGGAATATTGGAAAAAAGTGTTCCGGCGGGCCTTGATTGAAGAGGGTTCCAATCGCCAGGGACACAATGGCGAATCGGGCCAGGGCAATGGTTGGGGACACGACGAAAACTACTTCAGCGCCGATGAATTGCGGGCTGTGTTGGCAACCATTGCCACTCTGTACCTGCCGGAACCCTACCAGTTCACGCCGGGCTCAGAGCTGGAGGACGTGTACACACTGCTCAAGACCCGTCCGCGCACCGATGATCAGGAGTTGCTCCGGGAGCTTCTGGTCACCGAACTGAACTTCGTTTCGGGCTTGGGGTTGGTTGGCGAGCAGGACCGGGTCGGAGTGCTGATTTCCTGGGGTGAAGGCTTGTTGGCCAGTGCACCCGGAGCGAAGTCGGCTGACAAGGGCCGGGACTTCGATGTCTTCAATGCCATCCAGATCTTCTCGGCCATCAACACCGGTGGTGGTGGCGGGGTCGACGAATAGTCTGCTTCCGAATGCTGTTGCCGCCCCGGTTCAGGGGCGGCAACAACCCTCTAATACCCCTCTTGTGACTCGAATTTCCCCCTGCCCGATATGTTGACCTGTCCGGCGGCGAGGGCTACTATGCCTATAAGAACGATTTTGAGGGGTCAGTCAACTCCGCTACCAAGGAGCAGCCATGGAAGCCAAGATCCTGCAGGCCAACCTGCTGGAATTGATCCGCCGCACTTCGGCCGAATTGCCGGACGACGTGAAGCGGGGAATTCGCAAGGGTTTGCGCAAGGAAAAGAAGGAATCTTCGGGGCAATACGCCCTGCAGGTCATCAACGACAACATCATCATGGCCAAGGACAAATCCCAGCCCCTGTGCCAGGATACCGGAGCCATCATCTGCTACGCGGACCTGCCGGCGTGGTGCGATGAAAAAACCTTCCGCAAAGCCTACGAACGGGCCGTGGTCAAGGCGACCAAAGTCGGTTACCTGCGCCAGAATTCGGTGGACTCGATCACCGGGGAAAATTCGGGCACGAACCTGGGGCCGGGCAATCCCACTTTCCATTTTCATCCGGCCAAGGGCAAGTCGCTGACGGTCAAGATGATGCTCAAGGGGGGCGGCTCGGAAAACATGAGCGCCCAATACAGCCTGCCGGACAACCGGATTGGCGCCGGGCGTGACCTCGAGGGTGTGCGCAAGTGCCTGCTCGACGCGGTCCTCAATGCCCAGGGCAAGGGCTGTGGTCCTGGCATCCTCGGTGTGTGTATCGGTGGTGACCGTGGGTCGGGTTATGTGGCGGCCAAGGAAACGCTGTTCCGTCTGCTGGACGACAAGAATGAAGACAAGCGTTTGGCCAAGATGGAGAAACAGGTCATGGCCGAAGCCAACACCCTGAACATTGGGCCCATGGGCTTTGGTGGCGCGACCACGTTGCTGGGCGTAAAGATCACCCACCGCAACCGCGTGCCGGCCTCGTTCTTTGTCTCAATCGCATACATGTGCTGGGCTTTCCGGCGCAATGGTTTTCAAATGGGCGAGGGCGGAAAAATTTCGCGCTGGCTGTACGAATCCTAGGAGGTCGGTTCCATGTTGCTCGAAGCACCGTTTACGGAAGAAAAAATCCGGGCTCTGAAGGTGGGGGACAAGGTCGAAATTTCCGGCCTGATTTTCACCGGGCGCGACGCCGTGCACAAATACCTGCACGATGGCGGCAAGCCGCCGGTTGACCTGAAGGACAGCATCATCTACCACTGTGGACCAGTGGTGGTGAAGGAAAAGGGCAAATGGGTAGTCAAGGCCGCCGGCCCGACCACCAGTATTCGCGAAGAACCCTATCAGGGACCCCTGATGGAACAATTTGGCATCCGGGCCGTGATCGGCAAGGGTGGCATGGGCGCCAAAACCCTGGAGTACTGCCAGAAGGTGGGCGCGGTCTATTTCCACGCCATCGGTGGTGCGGCGCAGGTCCTGGCCGAGCGTGTGATTGATGTGCCGGATGTGCATCTGGCCGAGAAGTTTGGTGCACCCGAGGCCATTTGGGAATTCCAGGTGGACCGGTTCCCGGTTGTGGTGACCATGGATTCCCACGGAAATTCGTTGCACGAACAGGTGCTGGCCGATTCCAGTAAGCGTCTGAAAAAGATTCTGGATTGATTCTGGATTCTGGATTCATTCTGAAGGAGCAGGAATTGCAGAACGAAAACGCCATCCTCACCGTTCCCGGTTTGTTGAATATTTTTTACCGGGGACGGAAGATCATTGGAATATTGACCTTGCTGGGACTGGCGGCAGGCGTTGCCTATGGGGTCATTGTCAAACCGCTGTACCGGGCAACGGGGCAGATCCGGCCCGGCGTCGTGAGTTACAACCCGGATGGGTTCCCCAACCGCGAATGGGCCCTCGAGGATGTGGTCAACTGGTTTGACAGCTTCCTTTATTGGGAAGATTTCAAGACGGTCGAGGGTTTCGAGGGCATGAAAAAAGCGCCAGTTATCGATGCGTCATTTATTCCCAGTCTCAACTTTGTGGCCGGGGGCAATGTGATCACGTTGACCAATTTGGCCCAAAACCGGGCCGTGGCTTTGGCGACTTTGGATGAAGCCATCGATGCCTTCAACCGGCAGGCCATGGCCGACAGCATGGGCAGTTCCCTGCACCTGACCTTGCGGCGTGGCCGGGCGACGATGAAGAAGTTGCGCCGGGATATCGAACTGGTCGATGCCCAAGCCGAGCGCGTGAATCTGGAGATTCTCCAGCGGGAGCGCGATCTGACGCTGATCGAGTTGGAAAAACAGGAACTCGAACTGGACCTGAAGGCCCGTGAAGCCGACAACGTCTGGATCAAGGAAGCGGTGATCAGTTCCCGGGCTGCGGTGAATACCGCCCAGGGACGCATGGTCGAGGCGGAAAAAGTTTTGGCCATTGCCGTGGGGTTGGAACAGTCCGCGTCCACGGCTCCGGGCGGTGCTGCGATGGGGAACGATCCGGTTGCTGAGGTGCTGCGGCAAACGGCCACTCGGGAGCAGGCGGGGCGGGTTGGTGAATTGCTGCTGACGGTGAACGAATTGACGATGTTCATCTCCGAGCAGTCGGTGCATGCGGACAGCCTTGAGGCCCGCGTCGTGGCCAACGAACTGGAGATTGGGCGCATCCGGTTGCAGCAGGACATCCAGATTGAGAGCAAGAAGGCCGATGTGGCCCAGAAAATCAGGGACTTGAACATCTCCCTGGAAAAGGATCTGCCCCATGCCCGGGATGTTCTGAAGACCGAACTGGAAACCGAACGGGTCAAAGTGGAGCTGATTTCACCGCTGGAACGGGTGGGTACGATTTCGGTGACTGACAAAGCGGTGCGGCCGCGCAAGGCACGCGCAGCAGCGATCCTGACGATCCTGGCATTTTTCGGATCACTTTTTGTGGTCCTGGTTTGGGAATACATGCGAAACAACCGGGCGGCAATCATGGCTGCTCGTCACGTGAACGATTCGTGAAGGGACGACCATGCGGAATCCGATGATGACTTTGGTGGTGGTGTTGTTGATCCTGGGGGTAGGCGCCACCGGTTGCAGTGGCGATGGAGAGTCAGGGAAAGCCAAAGTTGTGGTGACTGAGATCATGCCTGGGCTGACGGCGATCGATTCGGTGGTTGGGCAGGGGCCTGTAGTGCAGGCCGATGACTACATCGTCTTTCACTATGCCGGCTATGTTTATCTTGACGGAGTCAAAGGGAATAAGGTCGACTCTTCCTATGACCGGGGTGAACCCGTTTCTATTCCGCTCGGTCGCAGTCTGGTGATCACGGGCTGGGACCGTGGCCTGCCTGGAACGCACGGCGGCGGCAAACGTAGCCTGATCGTCGGGCCCGAGTTGGCCTTTGGTGCAGCTGGC
>DAOVTU010000219.1 GCA_030632925.1 Candidatus Krumholzibacteriia bacterium
ACCGTCCGGGCGAACTGAAACTGAGCGACAAGGCCTACGACACCTGTGTCGCTGGAATCATCAGCGGCGCCGGTGGCGTCAAGCCGGGCATGATCATGGGTCAGCGCGGCAGCGTGGCTGATGGCGCCCACCCCGTGGCCCTGAGCGGTCGCGTATATGTGCAGGCCGACGCCGACGCCGGCCCGATCAAACCCGGTGATTTGCTCACCACATCTGAAATTCCCGGTCATGCCATGAAGGTGGGGGATGCCGGCCTTGCCCAGGGAGCCGTTCTGGGCAAGGCCATGACGGGGTTGGACAGTGGTCAGGGACTGGTTCTGGTCCTGGTTTCGTTGCAGTAGGAGAAGCAGATGTTGAAACTGAAAAAATTGGCGCCGGGCCTGATCATGTTGACACTGATTGCGGGGTGGTTCCTGCTGGAAGCTGACGGCGGGATGGAAGAAGCCGGGGACGATGAGCCCAACTATGGCCTGCACCAGAACCCGGAAATCATCGCCGACAAAATCGCCCGCAAGCGAGGCGAACGTCCTGACTTGCAGCAAGCCAAAGAAGCCACTGCCAAAGGTCGGCAGGAGTACTGGGAACTCCGCACCGGAGAGGTTCCCGATGGCTACTACACGCGCGGCAGGCAGCAGGCGAATCGGTTGCCCGAAACCCGGGACAGTTGGCTTGGCGGCGACAAGGATGGTGGTGTGAGGACCTGGGATTGGCTGGGCCCCGGCAATATCGGTGGTCGGGTGCGGGCGCTGGTGATCGACCCGGCGGATCCACTGCGCATGTGGCTCGGCGGGGTCAATGGAGGTATTTGGAAAAGCACCAGTGGGGGCAATTCGTGGGTTCCTAAAAACGACTTTATGGCCAATCTGGCGGTCTCCTGCATGGTGATGACCCCGGACCGGCAGTATTTGTTTGCTGGAACCGGAGAAGGCTTCCCGGGCGGCAATCTCGGTTTTCGGGGAGAAGGCATTTTTCGCAGCGGCGACCTGGGAGAAACCTGGCAGCAGATGACGATTCCCAACAGCACGGATTTCCGCTTTATCAACCGCCTGGCGGTCCATCCCGACATTGACGGCCGGTTGTATGCGGTCACCAGGAACGGTCGCCTGTACCTGTCCCATGACGATGGCTCGACGTGGGACCCGCCCGGGTTTCTGAACACCACGGGCTATGATATCAAGATCACCAACCAGACTGCTGATGGAACACCGTGGATCATGGTGGCCGGCAACGGCGACGTCTTCCTGTCCACAGACGATGGTGCCAGCTTTCTCAGCATGGTCAGCGGCGGGGTCGCCAGTCCCTTGCCCCTGGATTTCCAGCGGGCGGAACTCGCTTTCGGAACGCTTGCCGGCAGTGACCCGTACCTCTTTGTTTCCCTCAACCGCAACGACGGAGAAGTTTGGCGGTCCACCGACGGCGGCAACAACTGGACCCGGCGCAACACCGGTGTCGACTACCTGGTCGGCCAGTCAGCGACCGCGACTAATCAGGGCGATTACGACAATACGATCTGGGTGGAGCCGGGACGCACCGGGCGGTTGTTGGTCGGTGGGATCGACCTCTTCATGGGAACTTCTGATGGCGCGGTCATGACCAGGATCAGCGATTGGACACGATACCCCGCTCGTCTTTCAGCCCACGCCGACCAACATCTCATCGTGCCGCATCCCAACTATTCCTCCGATTCGCCTTTGGTTTATTTCTGCAACGACGGCGGCGTGCAGTTGAACAGCAACCCCTGGAGCGGCAATCCCCGGAGCGGCTGGACCAATCTGGCCAACGGGTTGGGGATTACCCAACTCTATCAGGGGGCGGCCGATCCCACCGGCAATGTCATCATGGGCGGTGCCCAGGACAACAGCTTCCTGCGCCATACTGGTGGGGGCACTGAAGGGTGGTTCCAGGAGTCCACCGGCGATGGTGCGTACGTTGCGGTGAACCAGGACGACCCCGATATCATTTATGCCTCGAAGCAGAATCTCGACCTGAGACGCAGCCGAAATGGCGGCAACAGTTATACGGATATCGGCAAGAACATCCCTGATTCGGCGGCCGAAAATGGAAGTGTCCTGTTTATTGCTCCGTTCATGATCAGTCACTTCGACCAGTCCAGTCTCTACGCCGGTGGCCGGAGCATTTGGTTCACGAGTGATGAAGGGAACAACTGGCTTCCCGTCCGTCCCGCCCTTCTCAGCGGCGAGCGTTGCAGCGCCATCGAGCAGTCTCCCTCCGACCCTGCGCGCTTGTATGTGGGCTACAACCGGGGTACGGTTTCGCGGACCATCAACAACCAATTGGTGTGGTTAGACATCCACGATGGCGTGGCCGGGATGCCTGCCAGTATCGTCACCGATATCGCTGTCAATGCCAGTGACCCGGATGATGTGGTGGTTGCTTTTGGCGACTATGGCTCAAATTCTCTCTGGCGCAGCTTCAACGGGGGTGTCGACTGGGCGGTCATTTCAAGAGGCGGGGCGTTGCCGTTGCCCGTTGGGCCCGTCAACACGGTCACCTTCCATCCGCAGAATTCGAACTGGATCTACGTCGGGACGGATTTTGGAGTTTTTGCCACTGAAGATGGCGGGGCGAACTGGAGCCGGACCGCCAGTGCGGCGTCCGGGGAAGGGCCGGCCAATACCCAGGTCAATGATCTCTTCTGGGCCGGTGACCGACTGATGGCGGCCACCTTCGGCCGCGGCATGTACCGCACCCGGCCGCTGGTGGTGGCCTATGTGAACGCGTCGAGCTTCGGCGGGTCGGGCCCCTCGGGAACAGAGCTCAACCCCTATCCGAGGCTGCAGGACGGCGAAACGGCTGCCGGTCACGGCACCAACATCATCATCGAAGGTGGTACCTACAACGAGACCAACGGTTTGCTGTTGAACAAACGCGGTGTGATCAGCAATAGAAATGGTTCAGCGCTCATCAAGTAGCGCAGCAGTGACCACGGGGCTCGACCGTGCTATACTCATGGCCGGATTCGAGTTGGGAGACCCGTGGGAGACAACAAACATCCAGCCCAGGTCACGCAGTTGCTCGTGGAACTGCGTGACGGTCGCCGTGAGGCCTTTGACGAGCTCATACCGCTCGTCTACGACGACCTGCGCCGTATTGCGCGGGCCCACATGCACGCGCGGGCCGGCGGGGCCACCATGCAGACCACCGCCCTGGTGCACGAAGCCTTCCTGAGCCTGGTCGACCGGACCCGCATCCAGTGGAACGACCGCGAACATTTCCTTTCCGTTTACAGTGTCGTGATGCGGAACTTGCTGGTGGACATGGCCCGGGCCCGGCAGGCCCTCAAGCGCGGCGGCAGTGAAAAACTCCAACGGATCGATCTCGACGAAGTCATGGTCGACGACCAGGCCGAGCAGTTGCTCGCCATTGACCAGGCCCTCAAAAAACTGGAAGAATTCGACCTGCGTCTGACCCGAGTTGTGGAGTGCCGATTTTTTGCCGGCTTCACCGAAGAGGAAACGGCGCTGGCCCTCCAGATCACCTCGCGCACCGTCCGGCGCGATTGGCTGAAAGCGAAAGCGGTGTTGCGGGAATGGCTTTAGAAGACTTCAGTGCCGAAGATTGGCAGCGGGTGGACGAGGAACTGGACCGCCTCATCGATTTACCCGCCACTGAACGAGAAAAAGCGCTGCAGGATTTGGCTGCACACAACCCGAAACTTGGCGCGGGCCTGCGCCACATTCTCGAAAGCCAGGACTCTCCCCTGGACCGCCCCGCCGTTGAAGCGATGGCCGAGTTGGTCGAATCCGACACCGGACGCCAACAGGATCCTGCCCTCGGCACCCGGATCGGTCCCTTCCGAATTCTGAAACGTCTCGGCGTCGGGGGCATGGGCGTGGTCTATCTGGCCGAACGCGTGGATGGGCATTTCGCGCAGCAGGTGGCCCTTAAAGTGGTGCGCGAAGGCCTGCCCGACGAGGCAACCCGCCGCCGCTTCCTGGCCGAACGGCAAATTCTGGCCGAATTGGAACACCCGCACATTGCGCGGCTGATAGACGGCGGCGTCAGTGAAGACGGGCGCCCCTACCTGGCCATGGAATATGTCGCGGGGGTGCCACTGGACACGTATTGCGAAAGCGAAAACCTGGATGTCAGGCAACGCTTGGCCCTGTTCCTGGATGTTTGCGCCGCTGTGGAAGCTGCCCACCGTCGCCTGGTGGTGCACCGCGATTTGAAATCCAGCAACATCATGGTCGATGACCAGGGGTCGGTGAAGGTTCTGGATTTTGGCATTGCCAAATGGCTGGACGAAAGCCGGGCCGAAGAGTTCGGTGCGCTGACCCTCGGCGATGCGGCGCCGTTGACGCCGGACACGTCGGCGCCTGAGCAGTTGCAGGGCGGGGCGATCACCACCGCCACCGATGTTTATGGCCTGGGTATTTTGCTTTTTCGCCTGCTGACCGAAAAGCAGCCTTTCGTGCTGACGGGCATGGCCCTTACCGAACGCATCCGCCACCTGACCGAAGAAGATGTGCGCCGGCCGAGCGAGGTTGCGAAACCTGAGCACAGCCGGGAACTGCGGGGCGACCTGGACCAGATCGTGGCCAAAGCCATGCGCAAGAATCCCACGCGCCGTTACGCCGGGGCGCGGGAGTTGGCTGCAGATATCGAGCGTTTCCTGGTTGGAAGACCCGTTCTGGCCACGCCGAATTCGACCAGCTACCGCCTGGGAAAATTTGTCCGCCGCAACACCGCTGTTGTTGTGGTGACGGGTCTGGCTTTGGTGGCGCTGGTCGGTGGTTTGATCGCCACCACCTGGCAGGCCCGCATTGCCGGCCAGGAGCGGGTTGTTGCCGAACAGCAGGCAGAGCGAGCCGAACGCATCTCCGAATCCCTGGTGCGCATTTTTGAGGACTCCAATCCCTACAGCGGATTGGGCCGGGTGCCCACGGCCCTGGACATCCTCGACGCCAACGTGGAACGGATGCGGTCAGAATTTGCCGATGACCCACAATTGCAGGCCGAGCTGTTGCTGATGATCGCGCGGGCCTATGGCGGGCTTGGTCATATCGAACCGATGGACCCGTTGCTGCGTGAAGTCGAGGCGGTGCAGGATTCGATTTATGGCCGGGACAGTTTTGAAAGCGCCTCGGTGCGGCTGCAACGAGCTTCACTGCTGCGCCGGCAGGGAGACTTGGTGGCAGCCCAGGAACTCATGCCAGAGGTTGTCGCCATCTACGAAAAGCACACGGCGCCGATCTCCCTGGACCGGATCAAGGTCTACGAAGCGGCCGCCACGTTGGCGGGCCTGGCAGGGCAGTACTCCGCTGCGGACAGTCTTTGCCTGGCGGTGCTGAAAATCCGGCGCATCCTGTTTGAGCCCGACGATCCTGCCCTGGCCACCAGCTACACCCACAGGGCCACTGTCCTGGATAATCTCGGCCGATCCGACGAGGCGACCGAACTCTATGACCAGGCCATCAGGATTTTCCGGAGTCATCCGGACGAACAACACAATCTGGCGGGCACCCTGGGCAACTACGCGCTTCTATTGGTCAACATGGGGCGCTTGAACGAGGCGGCGGCGGTGCAGGAGGAATCCATCCGGTTGACGCGGGATATCGGCATGGCTTCGGGTGATGTCCTGGCCAATCAACTCAATTCCTACGGGGCGATCCTGAATGATCTGGGCCGTTACGAAGAGTCGATTCCCATTCTGCGTGATGCCGCCCTCATGAACGAGGCGGCGGCGGGCAAGAGCGGCATTCGGTGGTTGGCGGTGGCGATGAATCTGGGAACAGCCCTGACCTACAACGCTGAGTTTGACGAGGCTGCCGGATGGCTGGATGCTGGAGTTGCCGGCATGGGAGAACTCGTGGGCACGGAGCACCTGTACTACGGCGTGGCGCTTTCCTATCGGGGTATCCTGGATCGTCGGGCAGACCGCCGGCAAGTGGCCCAGGCCAGGCTTCAAAATTCC
>DAOVTU010000460.1 GCA_030632925.1 Candidatus Krumholzibacteriia bacterium
AGCTCGGGCTGTTGCGTTTGAACACGTAGCCGCACAAGTGATCACTGGTCAGCTCACGGGCGCGGGCGCTGGACCATTTGTTCATGCCTTTGGTCCAGTCGGTGCGCGTGTGGGTGCCCACCATGTGCGGGGCCTTGATATCGCCCACCAGATCCACCGTTTCGCGGGGGGTGCCCATGCCCAATTCGGATTCGGGGCACACCGGCACCAAATCGCACACCTCGCCCAGGGTTTCGGCGATGAACGAGTTGTAGGTGTGCCCGCCGTCGTAGCGGACTTCCTGGCCCAAAAGGCAGGCGCTGACTCCCAGGCGGATTTTTTGAATGGAATGTCGGCTCTGCGGCATGAACTTCTCCACGGGCAACGGGTTTTGAGGAACCCTGCCATGATGCGGCGAGCAGGCGGCAGGGGCAAGGAAATCTGCGGCCGGGATGGTTGCACTGCCGGCCACGAAGGGTATAATAGTCTCAAGCTGACCGTCCATGATTTGCCTACTATTTGCCTAACCTGAGCTCGGGAGCCTGCCCATGCGTTATTTCCTGCCCACACTGCTGCTGCTCACCCTTTTGGCCGCCGCGGTGCCCGCTGCCGCCGGCGACCCCGTCTATCGCGAGCAGAACGAATATCCGGTGCTCGAAGAAATGACCGCCGAGCGGAAGGCCGCCACGGCCCTGCGCGATTCCGTCCGGGCGGAAGTCGACGCCATTTATGCCGCCGACGCCAAAGCCAAGGACGAGGCCGCCTTGAGCCTGCGAGTGGACTGGTCGCAGATCGAATCGCCGGACAGTCCGGCCGAATTTGACCAGCTTTGGCACACGCCGCCCACGCCGCAGTTCTACACGGGCACCTGCTGGGCATTCTGTTCCACTTCGTATCTGGAAAGCGAATCCAAACGCATCGCCGGCAACGAAATCAAGCTGTCCGAGATGTGGGTCGTGTATTGGGAGTACGTGGAAAAAGCCCGCAGCTATCTGCGCGAATTTGGCCACACGCCGGTTGACCAGGGTGGCCAGGATCACGGCACCATCGAGATCTTCAAACAGTACGGCGCTGTGCCCCGCGACGCCTATCGGGGCGTGCTCGATGAGCAGGGCCGCCACGACCACAACCTGTTGGCTGCCGAGTTGAAAGGCTACCTGAAGTGGGTTCTGGACAGCGGCACCTGGGACGAGGAACAAAACCTGGCCTACGTGCGCTCAATTCTGGACAAGCATTTGGGCGCACCGCCGACCACCGTGACTTGGCAGGGCCGTCAGTACACGCCACGCGAATTTTTGACGGGCGTGCTGCAGTTGGAAATGGAAGATTACCGGGCTGTGGTCTCACGCATGGACAAGCCCTTTCACGAAGGCGTGCTGCTGGATGTGCACGACAACTGGCGCCGCACGGACAATTACTACAACCTGCCTCTGGATGAATTTTACGGCGTGATGAAAGCGGCAGTGGCCAAGGGCTACACTGTTTCGATCGGCGGCGACAACAGCGAGGCCGGTATGGATGGCAAGTTCGATACGGCCATCATTCCGGAGTGGGATATTCCCTCGGAGGCCATCAACCAGGGCAGCCGCGAGTTCCGCATCGTCAACGGCACCACGGGCGATGACCATGGCGTTCACATTGTCGGCACCACGGAAATGGGGGGGCGGGATTGGTATCTGATCAAGGACTCCAATCGTTCCAGCCGCCTTGGTGAGCACAAGGGCTACTACTTCTGGGATGGCGACTACATCAAACTGAAAATGCTGTCGTACACGATCCATAAGGATATGCTGGAAGGGCACTTGAAGTAGGGGTGGAACCTTTGGCCCGCATTTGAGTACGAAGTGGGTGATCCCCACCAAGGAGCCTGAGATGGAAAAGATGAGACAGTTGTTTGGCAAAGCGCGGCGGGCCGGCGTGTTCGGCATGTTGCTGACGATTTTTGTGGCGTTTTCGTTCCGCTCGGCCGTTGCTGACTGGAATGATGTGCCCACCGGCAGCATGAAGCCGACGATTTTGATTGGCGACCGAATTTTTGTGAACAAGCTGGCCTATGACCTGAAGATCCCATTTACGCAGACCCGAGTGGCCACCTGGAGTGCACCGGTGCGCGGTGACATCGTGACCTGTTGGTCTCCGGCCGACGGGGCGCGGCTGGTCAAACGCGTGGTTGGCGTACCGGGCGATGTGTTGGCCATGCGCAACAGCCAGTTGACGGTCAACGGCGTGGCGGTGGCCTACACCGAGGCGGATCTTGAGACCATCACCGCAGCCATGGGCGATGACGCCACCGGCAAGATTTTCTACATGGAGCAACTGCCTGATCATCCTCACGTGGTGACCATCACGCCCGGCAAGCGCGCCATCCGCGATTTTGAAGCCCTGACCGTACCGGCCGACCAGTTTTTCATGATGGGCGACAACCGCGACAACAGCGCCGACTCCCGCTACTTCGGTTATGTGGGCCGCGACGCTATCGTGGGCCGGGTGCAGGGCACGGTTTGGTCATTGGATTTCGAGGACAACTACAAGCCCCGGTGGTCACGGTTTTTTGCTGATATGATTTAGTCTTTTAGCATCGGCGGTATTCGTAAACTGCCGCCGGTGCCTTCACAAAAAAGCCCTTCTTCTCGTGAATCAATCCATGACATCCCGAACACAGACAAATCAGGTTTTCCACTTCGTTGGACCCGCCGCAGGCGCGGGGGATCCGGTGGTGGATTTCGAGATATTGGGTGTGATTGCAGCCTGCTCCCTGGCATTTGTGGCGATAGCGGGCGAGCACTTTGCGTCTGACGGCCGGGGGAATTGAGGCTTTGTTGCGTTGATTCGGACGGCTGACCTGGCTGTCGCATTGAGCGCGCTCCAGTTCCGTTGCGCCAATTTCCAACTCACCCTTGCTGGTGGGTATGGTCGTCGCGGCACATTCCGGACATTGGTGAATATGGATTTGGGCCGGAGGACTGGAGACATCCCCCCGGGGGGAACTTTCAGCGGCGAAGTTTGCCATCATTTCGAGCAGGGCTTCGACTTTGTCCCGGGGAGCGTTGCGTTGTTTGCGGACCTGCTCCCACAATTTTTCATAGCGGGCAAACTGAGTGGGAGACATTTCCATGGTGACACGCACGGGCACCACGGCGGCCGGACGTGTGTGGGGGACGGGAAGCAGTTCAGGTTGGTTGGCGGCTTTGTCGGCGGCGGTCTTTTTTGCTTGTTTGACTTCCTGCTCCAATTGCCGCCGTGAATTGTTCAGGGCAAAATCCACCCATTGCTTTTCGTTGGTCTGGTCGGCGATGGGGGCGATCACTCTTGCTGCGGTGTACCCCAACTCACCGGACTCCACTTTGGCTTTTATTTTGGGCAGTTTCTTCAGTTTGCGGGACAGTTGCAGGAAGTCGCCGGTGCGGCTGGTCGAGAACCCCAACTCGACTTTCGCATACTGGTTGATCGAGCTGTAACCGAGTTCCCGGTAGAGCTTGCGGTCTAGAATTTCCCCAAACCACAACACGGCACATTGTTGCGCTTTTTCCAAAGCTTTCAGCGAATTTATGAGTGCCTGGTGAACCTCATTGGCCGACTGGTCGGGTTGGAACCCGGGAGGTGGTTTTTGCATGGATTTTCCTTCGGATATGGGCGCCAAAATGCCGTACAGGGAGGTGCGTTCAATATAGCGAAAAATACGCGTAAAG
>DAOVTU010000159.1 GCA_030632925.1 Candidatus Krumholzibacteriia bacterium
ATGGTGGGCGGCAAGCTAAATACTTGAAAAATAAGATAGTTAAAGATCTTTGAGGCGAGGGCAATGGCATGAGACTTGCGGCAACCCCCGTCGAACCGGTCCAGAAAAAAGCCCCGACCAAAAAGGCCGGGGCTCCAAAAAACCAACAATCAACCCAACCCAACAAAATCAATTCAACCCTTTGCGCTCCAGCAAAGGCGCAATCGAAGGATCCTTCCCCCGGAACCGCTCATACAACTTCATCGGCTCCTCACTGCCACCGGCAGCCAGGATATTTTCCTGCAAACTCTTGGCCGTCGCCGGATCGAAAATATCCCCGGCCTCCTTGAACGCTTCAAAACAATCCGCGTCCAAAACCTCGGCCCACACATAGGAGTAGTACCCGGATGAATACCCACCAGCAAAAATGTGCCGGAAGTACGAAGTCCGGTACCGCGGCACGATCTCGCCGATCAGGCCCATGCGCTCAATGGAAGCCGCCTCGAAGGAAGCCACATCCTGCTCCTCGGTCGTCTCCAGTGTATGCCAATCCAGATCCAGAATACTGGCCGCCAGATACTCGGTCGAGGCAAAGCCCTGGTTGAAGTGCTTGCTCTTTTCCAATTTCTCGATCAAGGCCTGGGGGATGCGCTCGCCGGTTTCGTAATGCTTGGCGTACACATCGAGAACCTCAGGCTCGAATGCCCAGTTTTCCATGACCTGACTCGGCATCTCCACAAAGTCGCGCGCCACCGAGGTGCCGCTCAGCGTTTTGTAGGTGCACATCGAAAGCATACCGTGCAGGGCGTGGCCAAACTCGTGGTACATGGTGCCCACTTCGTCCACGCTCAGCAGCGCCGGCTTCTCGGAAGTCGGCTTGGTGAAGTTGCCCACGTTGTAGATGATCGGTACGATGCGCTTGCCATCTTCCTTGTACTCCTTGCGGAAGGAGCTCATCCAGGCGCCACCGCGCTTGCTCGCGCGCGGGAAATAATCGCTGTACCAGATGGCCACCAGGTCGCCGGCGGCATCGTTCACTTCGTACACCTTCACGTCTTCCTGATACACCGCAATGTCGGTGCGCTCGGTGAAGGATATACCGAACAGCTTGTTCACCGTATCGAACAGGCCGCCGCGCACGGCTTGCAGTTCGAAGTAGGGGCACAGCATACCTTCATCCAGCTGGTACTTGGCCTTCTTGACCTTCTCGGCGTAGAACCACCAGTCCCAGGCAGCCAGTTTGAAGCCGCCGTTTTCGGCGTCTATCATGGCCTGGAATTCGGTCACTTCTTCGCCGGCTTTGGCCAGCGACGGCACCCACAACTCGTTCAACAGCTTGTAAACGTTCTCGGGCGTCTTGGCCATGTTGTCGTCCAGGATGTAGGCCGCGTGGCTGGCAAAGCCCAGCAGGTTGGCCCGCTTCACGCGCAACGAAGCCATTTTGGCCGCGATGGCGTTGTTGTCGTTCTCGTTGCCGTTGTTACCCACGTGGGTATAGCCTTTGAACATCCGCTCACGCAGTTCACGCTTGGTGCTGTACTGCAGGAAGGGAATCAGGCTCGGCTTGTGCAGCGTGAACGCCCACTGGCCAGGATGCTCCCGCGTAACGGCTTCTTCGGCCGCGGCCTCAACCGAAGCTGCAGGCAATCCGTCCAGATCCGCCTCATTCTCCACCAGCATCACGAAGGTGTTGGTCTCTTTCAAGACGTTCTCGCCGAAGGTCAGCGACAGCACCGAAAGCTCCTCATTGAGGGCCTTCAATTTTTCCTTGTCGGCATCGTTGAGGTTGGCGCCGCCCCGGACAAAGCTTTTCCAGGTCTCGGTCAGCAACATTTGCTGCTCGCGGTTGAGGTCCAGGTCCGCCATCTGGCCGTGCACATGGTTCACCCGCTGGAACAGATCGGCATTGAGCAGGATTTCGTCCCGATGCTTGGACCGCAGCGGAGCGATGCGCTTGGCGATGGCCTGCATTTCATCATTGGTCATGGTGCCGTTCATGGCGCCAAAGACATTGGACACACGGGACAGCATGGCGCCAGCCTTGTCCATCGCCTCGATGGTATTGGCAAACGTGGCTTCGTCGGCACTGCCGGCAATAGCCGCGATCTCGGCCTTGTTTTGGGCCATGCCTTCGATGATGGCCGGCTCATAGTGGGCCAGCTCAATCTGGTCGAAGGGAGGCGTGCCGAAGGGCGTGTCCCATTCGGTGAAAAAGGGGTTCTCGGGGCCGGACTGGTGTACCGCAGATCCACCACCAGCACACCCACCCAATATGCTCAAAAATGCCATCATCAAAATTGCCTTTCGCATAACTATTTACCTCTCCAGTTTTCTTCGCCCGCCGGACGATTGTCCAGGATGCCTTCAATGGTTTCCTGAACATCGGGCGTCAACTGTGCCGGGATTTCCAGGGCTTTCAAATTCTCGGTCACCTGTGAGGGACGCGAGGCCCCGGTGATCACGGTGCTCACATCGTCGTTGGTCAGGCACCAGGCGATGGCCAACTGCGCCATGGTGCAGCCCAGTTCCGCCGCGATCGGCATCAGTTGCCTGACTTTCTCGATCTTCTGTTTTCCTTCATCGCTTTCGAACAGCGGCAACAGCCATTTGTAGTTTTCCAGGCTCAGCCGCGAACCGTCGGGAATACCGTCGTTGTACTTGCCGGTCAACATGCCGGAAGCCAAGGGGCTCCAGATGGTCGTGCCCAGGCCAATTTCATCGTAAAGGGGTGCGTATTCGCTCTCGACCCGATCGCGGTGCAGCATGTTGTATTGGGGCTGCTCCATGGTGGGTGGAATCAGGTGCTCTCTCCGGGCAATATCATACGCACGTCTGATCTGGCTCGCCGACCACTCGCTCGTGCCCCAGTAGAGGGCCTTGCCCTGCTGCAACACGTGGTTCATGGCCCAGACGGTTTCTTCAATGGGCGTATCGATGTCAGGACGGTGGCAGAACAGCAGATCCACATAGTCCAGATCGAGGCGCTTCAGGGCCGCATCGGTGCCTTCGATGATGTGTTTGCGGGACAGGCCTTTGTCGTTGGGACCCGCTTTGTAGGGGTTGCCGGGACCCTGCGCCACGCCACCCCAGAAAATCTTGGTCGAAACCACCAGATCGGTGCGCTGCCAGCCGGCCTTCTTGAAGACCTGACCCATGATCGTTTCGGCCATGCCGCCGGCATAGGCTTCGGCGTTGTCGAAGAAATTCACGCCTCCGTCGTAGGCGGCCTTCATGCAGTCGTAGGCCTTGTCCACATCCAGTTGGTCCTGAAAGGTCACCCAGGCCCCAAACGAGAGGGCACTGACTTTGAGGCCGGATTTGCCCAGAAAACGGTATTCCATGTCCACTCCAGGGTTGAAACAGAAAAATGAGGCCATTTTGACCGCCGGTACAATCTACAGCAATCCAGGGTTCAGCGACAGTTGCAAATGTGCGCATTTTTGATTTCCCATTGAGTTGAGTTGGAGCATCACTATATATGTGAGTCGTTTTTTTGGGGTCGCCTCTTTTCTTTCCCCCAGCGTCTCCGTAGGTTCACAGATACCCCGCCGACTTGATCGGGGCATTTGAGCCCCACCCCTGGGAGGAAACCATGGACAATCTTATCAAAAAACTGACGGAGCGAGTGGCGGTCATGTTGTTGCCTGCTATGCTCCTGGCGGCAGGAATCTTCCCCTCCACGGCAGCGGCTGATGGCGAACTCGCCCTCGATACCGGCGGACGTGGCAGGGGACTGGAAGGCGATCCCCTGGACGGCAATGAGCCTGACGGCGATCCCACCAGTGGCGACGACATCCACGATACGACCGGCAAATTCGGTTCCGGCGACGACTTCCTCAGTCGAATCATGCGCTCGACCAACGTGCTGCTCGTACCGCAGTACAACGGTTCGATCCTCACTTTCAAGGTCATCTTCCTGTCGGAGACCATTGAGGTTGTGGAGGAGCGATATGCGCAGTGAAAAGCGCGCTCATGGGACTGTCGGCCGCGTGGCCGACAGCTCTCTGAGTGATCAACCCCTGGACTGCAAAGCCTGGGACAAAGCCTGGAGGGCCTTCCTCGCTGAAGACTACGTGAGCTCGCTCAAGCTCACCCGCACCTGTCTCGACAGGTTGGAGAGCGGGGATCCCGCACCGGTCGTCCTGGTGCCCGATCCTGGTAACCCGACTGTGAAGGATGGCGTTGTCCTGTGCGCCCGAAATCTTTTCCATCTGGAAAGATTCCAGGACTTCGAAGTTCTTCACGCCTCGGCCGGCCGTTGGGGCATGATCCCCGACCAGATGCCGGAACTGGAAGTTGTTCAACTGGCCTTTGCCCACAAGCGTGGCGAATACATGCAGGTCGTCGAGAAGACTACGGTTTTCATCGACAACCACCGGCACGCTCTGCCGCCGGTGATTGCCGACTATCTGTTTTTGCGCGGTCAGGCCTGGTCCGTACTGGGTGATCCGGGCAGTGCCCGCGAAGACGTCGAAGCGGCCTATTCGGTATTCCGGGTTTTGAACCGTCAATTGGACGGGGCCCGCACCGCCAACCTGCTCGGTGTGATCGCTTTCCGCAGCGCAGATTATCGCGAAGCGGTTCAGTGGTTCCAACGCGCCCATACCCTGCATTCCCATCTGGGGATGATCAAGAACATGGGGGGCAACCGCCTGAACATCGGCATCGCCCACTACAAGCGCGGCGAATTCAGCCGCTCATTTGGTGAACTGCAGGCCGCGGCCCGTTTGCTTGAAGAAGTCGACGCACGCCAGAGTCTGTGTCGGGTGGGCATTGCCACGGGCAATACCCTGCGCCTGATGCGCGACTTTGTCGGCGCCCGCGAACAACTGATGAAAGCCTACGAAGAATCCAACAGCCTGATGCTCACCCGCGAAGAAGCCCTGGCCCTGGAATTCCTGGGTGATGTGCATCGCGACGAAGGCCAGATCGATACGGCGCGGCGTTATTACAGCCGGGCCCTGGCCATCGGCAACAGCATTGCGCCCAGTGGCGACATCGTCATGGAAGTCCTGCGCCGGCAGGGCGAATGTCTCGAACTTTTGGGACGCCAGTCCGAAGCGGTGCCTGTCCTGACCCGGGCCCTGGCCCTGGCCAGACAACAAGGCGACCGGTTCGAGGAAGGCGTCATCAAACGGGTTCTGGCGGCCACCATGCTGGGCGTGGGGGATTTCGAATCCGCCGCCCAATACAGCCGTGATGCGGCGGCCCTGCTGCGTGATGTCGGTGGCCGTCATGAATTGGCCATTGTCCTGCTTCTGTCGGCCGACATCAGTGTCGCCCGCCTCGAGAGCGGCGTGTGCCCCGATCCATCCGGCCTGCTGGATGATGCCTGGCATGACTCCATGTCGGCGCTGGATCTGTTCCTGAAAATGGACGTGGATTTTTGGATCCTGAAGGCGCGCAAGGCGCTGACGAATATCTCGAGTCTGCGTTCGGACGCGGAACAGGCCCGCCGGATGATTGTCTCGGCCGATCGTATGCACGGTGCGGTGCAGCGTCGGCTCGAAGCACCCATCGTGCACGTTTCGTCGTGCATGCGGGACATGATCCAACTGACGGACGCTTTTGCCGACAGTGAAGAGCCCGTGCTGGTGACCGGCGAAACGGGCACCGGCAAAGAGCTGTTCGCTCGGCGCCTGCACAACAAGAGTGGACGCCGATCCCGGGAACTGGTGTGCGTGAACGTCTCGGCCATTCCCGAGTCGATTTTCGAGCGCGAGTTCTTTGGCCATACCCGTGGCGCCTTCAGCGGTGCCGACAGCGATGGCATCGGGCTGGCAGCCAAGGCCGACGGCGGCACGCTGTTTCTCGATGAAATCGGCGACCTGCCTCTGGAATTGCAGCCGCGGCTGTTGCGCCTGTTGCAGGACGGTTCTTACCAGGCCCTCGGTGATCCTACCGAACGCTTCACCAACCTGCGCCTGATCGCCGCGACCAATGCGGATCTGAAGCAGGCGGTGGCCGACGGCCGGTTCCGTGCCGACCTGTATTACCGTCTGAAGATCCTGGAACTGCGTCTGCCGCCGATCACAGAACGGCGTGAGGACATCCTGCCCTTGCTGCGTCATTTCCTCGAGGACGTGACCGGCGGTTCGGTGGACCTGGTGCAGTACTTCAGTCAGGACAGCCTGGATCTGGCCCAGACCTACAATTGGCCCGGCAACGTGCGGGAAATTGCCATGGTCGCCCGTCAGGCCCATGTGCAGTTGGCTTCGCGAGGCACCGTCAGTGTGGAGGTCGGCGACACCGCCGGCGAGCCTCTGCACCTGACTGGTCCTCAGGTTGCGGCCGAAGGTACACGCGGTCGTATCGTGGGTCGGATTTCCGCCACACCCACGGGCCGTTCGCGGATCCTGTTGGCTTTGACCGAAGCGGACGGCAACCGGGCCAAGGCGGCGCGCAGTCTGGGCGTCAGCCGCAGCACTTTGTACCGCCAGATGGAAAAGCTGGGTATTGCCGGCAAGGTGAATCAGTCCTAGCGGTCGAAGAATGATACGATGGAGGCCATGTGGCCTCAACTCTGCCCCGGAAGGCCCCTTTGGGCCTTTCGGGGCTTTTTTTGTGCTGCCCGGAGGCCGGGCGAAATGCACGGAATTGATAAAGTTCTCTTCAGTTTTGCCGAACCCAAACAGACGCCGGGAATCGCTCCAAATTCCCGCTACCTGTGCCTCACCCGAGCCTTTGAGGATATTGTGGCCCGTATGCCATCCATCAGACGGAACTCCAGGCCGCCGCGCGATACGCGCCGCAGCCTGCGCTTGTCCCTG
>DAOVTU010000269.1 GCA_030632925.1 Candidatus Krumholzibacteriia bacterium
CACCGCGGCAATGTCCGCGATGGTGCCCATGACCTCGACACCCCGGATGCGCACGCCCTGGGCATGCACGTTGTCGTCCACGATGGCCACGGGCCGAAAGCCCCCCAACCGCGGCGACTGCATGGCCTCGATGGTCAGGGCGCCGGCATTGCCGCTGCCCACGACGATGGCCCGCTTGCGCGGCGCCTTGTTGCCGAAGCGATCCGAAGGCCCACTGATGAGACGGAAGGCAAAGCGGCCAATGGTGACCAGCACCAGGCAGAGCACCATGTCGATGGCCAGGGACGAAAGCGGAAAACCGCCGGGCGCGGTCCAGAAGACCCACAGCGCCACCATAATCAGGGCCGAACTGGAAAGCACGGCTCCCACCAGCGGTGGCAAATCTTCAACCGAGGCAAAGCGCCACGAAGTCTTGTGCAGGCCGATGGCCCAGAAAAAAACCAACCGCACCGGCACCGTGACACCCAGCATGGCCAGCCACCACGTTTGCCAGCCTTCGACCGTGGTTTCCAGCAGCGGGCCGAGCACCACAAAGCGCAGGAAGAACGAAAGCGAGACCGAGATGGCCGCCAGCAAACCAAAAAATACGAGGGTGAAAATCAAACGATTGCGACGCACCAACCGGGTCAGGGTGCCGTCCTCGCGCAACAGGGCATTGTTGCCGGATTGGGGCTGATCGTCTTTGGTCATCCGTTTCCTCACATCCATGTGGTGCCACCAAGCACTGGGTTCAAGCTGTCGCGGCCTTCATCACCTTGCGCACCGCAGCGACCACATCCTCCATGTCCGTGGGCTGCAGGGCCGTGTGAACCTGGAAAAACAAACTGCGCAGCCCCAGATCCATGGCCACTGGCAAGCGCGTTGCCGGCCGCATCCCGGTGTCGGCAAATGCCTCTTCGCGATACATCTCCGGACAGGTGCCCGTATCGCAGGGCACGCCTTCGGCCCGGATGGCGTCCTTGACCCGGTCCCGGTCCCAGCCCGGAGCCAGATTTTCGGGCCGCACAAAGGCGTAGAACTTGTACCAGGCGTGTTCGAAATCGGCCGGCACAGCGGGCACATGCAAGGCCGTCAGATCCGCCAGGCCGTCGATCAGCACCTGGGCGTTGGCGGCACGGCGGGCGTGCCAGTCTTCGATTTTGCCCAACTGCAACAGCCCGATGGCCGCCTGCATTTCGGTCAACCGCCAGTTGGTGCCGATGCTGTCGTGCAGCCAGCGATAGCCCGGCTTGGGGTCAGATTCAAAAACCTTGTTGTAGTTTTTGCCGTGATCCTTGAAGGCCCAGGCCTGTTGCCAAAGCTGTTCGTCGTTGGTGGTGAGCATGCCGCCTTCGCCACCGGTGGTCATGATTTTGTCCTGGCAGAACGACCAGCACCCCACGTGCCCGATGGCCCCGACGGGCCGCCCTTTGTAACGGGCGCCATGGGCCTGGGCGCAATCTTCGATCACGGTCAATTCGTGTTGCGCGGCCAGGGCCATGATCGGATCCATGTCGCAAGCCAGCCCCGCATGGTGCACGGCAATGATGGCCCGAGTCCTGGACGTGATCAACGGCGCCACCGTCTCGGCGGTGATGTTCTGCGACTCGACCTCGACGTCGGCAAAAACCACCCGCCCCCCACACAGCACGATGCTGCTGGCGGTGGCCATAAAACTGCGGCAGGTGGTGATGACTTCGTCACCCTCCTGCAAACCGATACCGCGCAGGGCCAGTTCCAGGGCCACGGTGCCGTTGGCCAGAGCCACGGCGTGGTTGGCGCCGCAAAAATCCGCAAAATCCTGCTCGAACTGGCGGCCTTTTTTACCGGTCCAATAGTTCACCCGGCCGGATTGCAGAACCTCGGCCACGGCCGCTACCGTGTCTTCGTTGAAAAAGGGCCAGGCCGGGATGGGCGCCGTGCGGACCGGCGTGCCGCCGTCAATGGCCAGGGTGTGCTTCGGGTCCAAATGCAACTTCTGAACTTCCATGGTCTGATGATCTCCAGTAACCCAAGATGTTGGTGTGGCTCAGACTAAACCGTCCGGCCCAAAATGTCGCCCCTCAATTGCCGTTTTCAGAGGATGATTCGGCCCCCGCAGAGCCCATAAACCGGTCCTTGGTGGCCTTGCCGTCCTGACTGACGCCCTCGGCGCTGAGCACCTTGCCCACAGTCAGCAGCAGGATCCGAAAATCCAGGGCCAAAGTGCGGTGGTCAACATACCACACATCCTGGGCCAAACGGGTTTCCCAGTCGGTGGCGTTGCGCCCATTGACCTGGCTCCAGCCCGTGATTCCCGGCCGCGCTTCGTGGCGCCGGGCCTGGGTTTCGCTGTACAACGGCAGATAGTCCATCAGCAGGGGCCGCGGCCCCACCAGGCTCATGTCGCCCCGCACCACATTCAACAGCTCAGGCAGTTCATCCAAACTGGTGCGCCGCAGCGCCTTGCCGAAAGTCGTCAAACGATCGTGGTCGGACAACAAGTCGCCATTGCCATCCCGCCGGTCGGTCATGGTCCGGAATTTCAGGATCTCGAACGGGTGCCCATCCAGGCCCGGACGCTGTTGGCGAAACAGCACCGGCGAGCCCAGCTTAACCCGCACCAGGCCGGCAATCAGCAGCAGGGGCAGCCCCAAAACCAGCAGGCCCAACAAAGCTGCACTGAAATCCAGAATCCTCTTGAGCATAATCCTGTCCGGGAATAAGTTGAGCTCGGCACACCTCCCTGCCTGACGGTGGCCGCAGCCCCCCAAATCTGCGGCCAGGGCCGGGAATTGACAAGGTGCAATTGCCTGGATACTTAACCCAAGAGGAGACGGCCGTGGGCAACCGCAAACTGGTCATCGTCGGCGCCGGGGGCTTTGCCCGCGAAGTGAAATGGCTGGCCGCAGACATCACCGCCAGCACCACCACCGACGAAAGCTACGAATTTGTCGGCTATGTGGTCAGCGATTTGGGCAATACTTCGCCCTACGACAGCACCGACGAGATCCTCGGCGATTTCAGCTGGTTACGCGACAATCCGGATGCTTTTGACTGCCTGGCCATGGGTATTGGCAACGCCGCACCGCGGCTGAAGGTGGCCGATGAGCTGGAGGGCATGTTCGGCGTTGAAAAGACTGCTGCCCTTTGGCCGGCAATGGTGCACCCTTCGGCCCATTTTGACCTCACCACGGCCAAGATCGGTCCTGGCGTGCAGATCTGCGCCAGCGTCATCGGCACGGTGAATTTGGAATTTGAACCCTTTGCCATGGTGAATCTGGCCTGCACGCTGGGGCATGAAGCGGTGTTGCGGCGGGCCTGCACCCTGAATCCGACGGTGAACATTTCAGGCGGAGTGGACATCGGCGTCGGTGCGCTGATCGGCACTGGAGCTCAGATTCTGCAATATCTGAAGGTTGGCAAGGGGGCTGTCGTGGGTGGCGGCTCGGTCGTGACCAAGGATGTGGCCGACGATACGCTGGTGGTGGGGATTCCGGCCAAGGCGCGGTGATGGCCGGATGATAGTGCGGGCGTGTCCCTACACCCCCACGGCGGCAGCCGGCGCGAATTCTTCTTCTTTCCGAATTTTCGGAGCGGCGGCGTAGTGATCCGCCGCAATTCCCGCATAGACCGGCACGTTAGCCACGATGACCGGCTCGGGCATCGTCACGGTCGTTAGCGTCGGCTGTACAATGAAGTGGCCCACCGTCAGAGGCTCTTCGCCCAGGCCCGGCAGGATAGTTTCCACGATGGTCTTGATGTCCTGAGCCAGGCTCTGCTCCAGATCCGCCTCGTAGGCGGCCAACTTCTCGGGCATCACCTTGTCGATATAAAATTTTCGAGGATCGCCGACTTCGGCCAGGATTTCTTCTTCACGCCGGAAATTCAGGGTCGCCGGATGCGTAATGCCCGGCCGAACCTTGAGAATCTGGGCATATTCCATGGGGAACAGTTCGGCAAACTCCGGGACTTCGGGGCGCGGGCCAACGAAAGACATTTCGCCGCGAAGGACGTTGATCAACTGGGGCAATTCGTCCAGCTTGTGGCGGCGCAGGAAGGCGCCCACCGAAGTGATACGCGAGTCGCCACCGGCAGTTACCTGACAACCCGAGCATGATTTCTGTACAGCCATGGTGCGGAATTTGACGATATGGAACTTTGAGCCGTGGCGGCCCATGCGTTCCTGATGGAACAATGCAGGGCCGGGGCTGGAAATTTTTACCGCTAGCGCAACGAGCAAAGCGACTGGCCAGACGATCAGCAATCCAGCCATAGAGCCCAAGATGTCCATAAAGCGCTTCAAAACGAGCCTCCGCATAAAGGTATTCATCGCCGACACTACGCTTGCTCTTTAGCAACTGTGGTGCCGTATTCCTAGATGTTGGGCAAGGAAAACCAAATAAACTAAATAAGGTGTATGGCTAAGATGTATGTTGTATCTCCAAACCCATAGTTAGTGAAGTTTACAGGGTTGTACAGTTAAAAAGCATATCTGATACCATTTTTATTGGAGGCACAAACTGGCGCAAGCGATTCGGCGGCAAAACTTTACAAATGATATTCACATTCACTTGCTTTAGCATCAAAGGCGATTGTGAAATCGGTCAAATTCTTGATTTTGGGGTTTATCAGACCAGCACTGTGGGTTAAATTGTCACGATACAATCCGACACCCTATCCAACTCAAGGACGAGTGGTATGCGTAAAGAGTTTCTCCCGTTTTCTCCCCCCTTCCTCGGCGAAGAGGAAATTGCCGAGGTTGTCGACAGCCTGCGTTCGGGCTGGATCACCACTGGGCCTAAAACCAGGCGATTTGAGGAGGAATTTGCGAAACTCGTCAATGCCCCGGCGGCATTGGCGCTGAGCAGTTGTACGGCCGCCCTGCACACCGCTCTGGTCGCGGCTGGCATCGGACCTGGGGATGAAGTCATCACCACCCCCATGACGTTCACGGCCACTGTGGCCGTTATTGAGCATGTTGGCGCCAAGCCGGTGCTGGTGGATATAGAGCCTGATACTATGAATATCGACCCAAAACTGGTGGCCGCCGCCGTGACCGAGCGCACCAAGGCCGTGATTGTGGTGCACTATGGTGGGCACCCCTGCGACCTGGACGCGATCCAGGCGACTTGTGATGAGCACGGGTTATTGCTGGTTGAGGATGCGGCGCACGCGCTGCCGGCGAAGTATAAGGGCCGGATGATCGGGTCGGGATCCAATCCGGTGGCCTACTCCTTCTACGCAACCAAGAATTTGACCACGGCTGAAGGCGGGATGTTGACCGGGGATCCGGCGATGATTGAAAAGGCCGTCATTTATTCGCTGCATGGCATGAACCGGGATGCGTGGAAGCGGAATACCGCCGGC
>DAOVTU010000668.1 GCA_030632925.1 Candidatus Krumholzibacteriia bacterium
AAATTGTCTGCCCGTGCCCGATGGGCAGGGGGTTGTCGTCGTAAGCCTGCGAGTGCAAGCGCGGCGCCACAAACCGGTGCCGCGGCACGCAAGCCATGGCCTCCAAGACGCGCGGGTCAGTGATGGGTCGGCGGCCGTCGTGCGGCCAACGCATCTGCTGCTCAACCATCAGTTCTCGTCCAGGGGCAAAATCATCAACGGGGAGGTCGGCGTCGGAAGCGTGGTCGGAAGTGCTGTGGGAAGCCGGCGCAAAAATAACATCCGGCTGATGCGAAACCATCCCCAGAGGTGCGCGTCCCATCACCGCCCAAAGCGCCAACGTCAGCAGGGGAAGAGCCAGCAAAGCCAGCCTCGTCATCATGGGATTGGACAGGGGCCACGACATGACACACCTCCGCGGGTTGCGTCTTGGGCCCGGGCCACCGGTTGCGAGCCAGAGGCTTTCAGACGCCTGGTCACAGTGCCCAACTTACGAGTGGAGGGGAATCGTGGCAACAGGTGGAGAAATGTGGGGAAATGGGGTGAATATTGGCGAAAATGGGTGCGGAATCCGGGCCTAACGACTGTCTTGCCTGCGTAACACCACTGTATATAGCAGAGCAACATCCTGGAAAGGCGCTGCACTCAGGCAGCCCACGAAAACCACGTAACACACATTACAGCAACGCATTAAAAAACCCCGGCCCCAGCCACCTCCTGGCCCACCAGTTGCAATATTCCCACAAAGCCAGACAAACGCGCCACACCTCGTCAGCCTGACAGGGTATCCGCGAATTCAGCTCCGGACGGCCCCAATACAGCCATCCGGGAGCCCAAAGGGGGCGAATCATGCCACTGATCAAGCAACTCTGGGAAGCTGCCCACAGAAATCGCCGGATTTCTCTGCTCCTGCTTTTGCTGATCTCCATCCCGGCGCTGATCGCCACCGCCTCCCTCAAACTCAACCCCCGCTGGACCAAGGCCTTGCCGCGCGAAGACCCGCTCATCGGCGAGTACCTGCAAATCGTGGAGGATCCACTTCGAGGCTCGACGGTGTACGTGGTTGTGGACGGCCCAGGGCCCCGGGAAGCAGCGCGCCAGTTTGTGACCCTGGCGCAATCGCTGCCGCACGTCCGTTACATCCAAGGCGCTGACCAGGAAATTCTGCCCTACGAATTGATGTTCCTGACCCAGCCGCAACTGCGTGGTCTGACCGAGACCGCCCAACGCCTGGATCTCGGCGAGCTTATCACCGACTACGCGGCACTATCGGCAAATACCAAAACGCCCAACGAAGATGGCGGCGAATTTCGGCCCTACGCCTTGCCATTGATGGAGTCTCTGGCGGGCGCCCTCGAGGGACGCCCGTACATCAACCCGGCCGAATTCGTAGCTAAAACATTCCGGCCCCGGTTGGGCGACCCCTCGGTCTACGACGACGCCCTGCTACTGCGAGTCGAAACAGATTTCTCCGAACAAAGCATCGATGACCTGCCTTCATTCGTCGAAGCCCTGCACGTCATCCAGGCGCAGATCCTGAAGGAACCACCCCACACGCGGATCCGCCTGACTGGCTACCCCGTCACGGCTTACGACGAGATGCAACGGATCGAATCGTCAGGCAAAAACCTGACCTTGTGGGCCATCCTGTTGGTCATGGTCCTGATGCGGCTGTTCCTCGGGGGGTTGCGCAGCGTGCTGGGTTCCATCGCCATTCTCCTGATTTCTCTGCTCTGGGTTCTCGGCCTGATTCGGGTCGCCTTTGGCGAGATGAACACCGTGACGATGATCATGGGCCTGGTTCTCATCGGGCTGGGTATCGACTTCTGCATCCACTGGTTGAACCACTTCCATCAGGGGCAGGAACGCGGGCTCGAAGGGCTGCAGCTGAACCGCTTCGTCCTGCAAAAATCGGCCACACCGATTCTCGCGGGGGCGGTCTCCACGGCCGGCGCGTTCCTGTGTCTGTTGCTGTTGGATGTGCCCAGTCTCCAGGAGTTCGCGTGGTTGAGCGCGGCGGGGGTCCTGCTGACGGCCCTGATGGTTTTGTTTGTCATGCCGTTGTTGATGTCCGGCAGTCGGCCGGCGCCTCGGTCCGAGTCGTGGGCGACGAAGCGGGTTGTGGCGTTGGCCGCGTCGGCGTTGTTGCATCCGTATTGGGTGCTGGGAGTTTTCGCGATTCTGCTGCTGGCCGGCGGTTGGTCGGTGCGGCATTTGGGCTACGAGTACAACTACTCGCGCCTGCAGATCGGGGGGCTGCCTTCCTATCAACTGAAGAACGAGATCATCCACCGCTTCGGATTTTCCTCGGACATTCTCATCCAACGGGTTGCTGGGCTGGAGGAGGCGGCGGCGAGCAGGCAGGAGCTTTTGTCGTATCCGGAAGTGGCGAAAGTGGAGTCGATCACCGATTGGCTTTTGTCCGCTGAAGAACAAAAGGCGCGCGTCGATCTTATTGCTGCTCTGCAGGATAGCCTGGCGCAGGCCACCGCCCGCCGGTACGACATGGAAGAACTGATTGAGATCGGCAGTGATTTGTCCCGGCGCCGCATGCGGTCTTCCAAACAGGCCATGCTCCCGAGAGA
>DAOVTU010000492.1 GCA_030632925.1 Candidatus Krumholzibacteriia bacterium
ACCCTGGTGGGCCAAAGCCTCGGTCGCAATGACCCTGTGGGCGCGCGCCGGGCCTCATACGGCGGTGTCGCCTTGTCGATCCTCCTGATGGGCGTATTCGGCGTATTTTTCCTGGCCACACCGGCGTTCTTTTTACGCCTGTTCAGTTCCAGCGCCAACCTGATCAGCGAAGGCATCCCCATCCTGCGCCTGATGGGACTGGTGCAAGTCATCGATGCGGTGGGCCTGACCCTGTCCGGCGCCCTGCGCGGCGCGGGCCTGACCCGCGAAGTCATGATGGTCGATGTTGGAACAGGATTCGTACTTTTGCCGCCGCTGACTTATCTTTTCGCGATCGTCATGGGCGGCGGCCTGATGGGCGCTTGGCTGGCCCTGCTGACCTGGTTCACCCTGTACGCCGTGGGCATGACCTGGCTGTTCCTGCGTTTCAAATGGGAGGAGGTGCGGATATGAACGAATTTTTTGAAAACGATACACCCGAAGAGGCCGCCACCCCCGAGCGCAAGGTGCTGACGGTCAGGCAGTTGAACGAGGACATCTCCAGCGCCATCGCGCGGGCCTTTCCCCGCAGCGTGTGGGTGCGCGGCGAGGTGCAACGCCTGCCCCAGGATGCGGCCCGGCGCACCCATGTCTATTTCGAGCTGCACGAAACCGGGGGCAGTGGTGCCGCCGAGTACCAGATGTCGGCCTCGCTCATGGGCTGGGATCGGCAACGATTTGGCCTCGGCCGCTACCTCGACGGCACCGATCCCGATTTTCAGATCGCCAACCAGATCGAAGTCTGCCTCGAGTGCAAAGTCGATTTCTACGCCAAGTTCGGCAAAATGAGTTTGAAGGTCATTGGGGTCGACAAGAACTTTGCCCTCGGGCGCCTCGAAGCGCGGCGGCGGCAAACGCTGGCCTATCTCGAAGCCCAGGACCTGATGCAGCTGAACGCCCAGGTCCCCATGCCCGAACTGCCCTTGAAAGTGGGGCTGATCACCTCGCCTGGCAGTGCTGCGGAACAGGATTTTCGTACCGGCTTGGCCGCCAGTCGCTGGGGTTTTACGGTCAATATGACCGGCGCCAAGATGCAGGGCGAACAGCTGCAGGCTGAAGTGATGCGGGCGCTGGACAAACAAGTCGCCGCCGGAGTTGATGTCATCGTGATCACCCGCGGTGGTGGTTCGCGCGCTGACCTGAGTTGGTTCGATCAGCAGGACCTTGCCGTGGCCATCGCCCGCTGCCCTTTGCCGGTCATCACGGCCATCGGGCACGATATTGACCGCTCCATTGCCGACCTGGTGGCCCACGACAGTTGCAAGACGCCCACAGCAGCGGCCGAATACCTGGTCGACATCATCGATGCGGAGGCGGCTCGCCTGGAAGAGGCGACCGAGCGCTTGATGCTGAGGGTCGAAGAAGTGCTGGGCGAGGCCGCCGAGCGCGTTGCGGTCGAGGAACGACTGGCTCGCGCGGCGACCGGTGCTGTCTTGCGGGCGCGTTTGCGCTACCAGGAAGCGGCCGGACGATTGCAACATCTGGTCAGCCGCAGCTTGGCGGTTCGGCACCAGCGGTTGGCGGACCTGCAGGCGCGATTGGGCAATTCGACCATTGGCCATCTGGCCCAGGGCGAAAGCCGTTTGGGACGGCTGGCGCAGGGTATGGAAAGCCGGGCTTTGGGGCTTTTGCTTGCCGCCCGCAATGGCCTGGCAGTGCAGCAGAGGCGTTTGGCGCGAGAGGCCGTGCGTCCCCTGGAACCGTGGTCGCGTCGCCTGGCAGGGTATGAAACGCAAACGCGGTTGCTGGACCCAAGGCGGTTGCTGCAACGGGGTTATACGATCACCATGGGGAGCGACGGCAAAGCTGTGCAGCAAGCGGAAGGCCTGGCTCCCGGCGACAAATTGACGACCGTCTTTGTGGACGGCCGCATTCAGAGTATTGTTCAACCCGGTGCCGATGTCGGCACCAACTCCAGTGGAAAGGCTCAAAAAAGTGGCGGAAAAAAAGGCAAAACCGACGCCGGCCAAAAAACTCTCTTTCGGTGAGGCCGTCAGCGAAGTCGAAGACATCCTGGCCGGGCTAGAAACCGAAAACGTGGACATCGACAGCCTCGGCGAGGAAGTCAAACGGGCCGTGGAATTGATCCAGGTCTGCCGCGAAAAACTTGAGAAAACCGATGCCGAAGTGCGCGGCCTGGTGGCGGGCCTGCAAACCGAAACGAAGCCCGGCGAAAACGACGATGGCGTCGGCAAAGAGGACCTCCCGTTTTGAGTGACGCCCTGATCCAGGTGCGCGGCCTGACCCGCGACTATCGCCTGACCAAAAAACGCGAAGGCGTCACCGGTGGGCTGATCGATCTGGTGCGTCCGCGCCGCGAAATTTTGCGTGCGGTCAACGACGTCAGCTTCGATATCCCGGCCGGCGAGATGGTCGGCTACATCGGAGCCAACGGCGCCGGCAAAAGCACGACCCTGAAAATGCTCACCGGCATCCTGACGCCCACCAGTGGTGAAGTGACCGTCGGCGGCCTGGTGCCCTGGACGCAACGGTTGCAGTACACCCGTCATATCGGCGCGGTCTTTGGGCAGCGCACCCAGTTGTGGTGGGATCTGGCCGTGGTCGAATCCTTCCGTCTGTTGCAAAAAATCTACGAAGTCGAAGAGGATGTCTACAAGCGCCAGATGGCCACCTTCCACGAGTTACTCGATATCGGCGACTTCCTGCACCAACCGGTGCGCAAGCTCAGCCTGGGCCAGCGCATGCGCTGCGATCTGGCGGCAGCCCTGTTGCACAGCCCAAGGGTCCTCTTTCTGGATGAACCAACCATCGGCCTGGATGTGGTGGCCAAGGAAAACGTGCGCGAGTTCCTGCGCGAAATCAGGGACCGCGACAAGGTGACGATCATCCTGACGACTCATGATCTGGCCGACATTGAACAACTGTGCAAACGGGTGATCATCATCGACAAGGGGCAGGTGCATTTTGACGGCGACCTGGAAGACCTGCGCGTGCGCGTGGGGCAGAAGGTGCGCCTGACGGTTGACCTGCGCGAGAGTGCGGCCAGCACCGCCTTGGCCGAAACCACAGCCGGGTTGCCCGTGCGGTGGGAAACGGCAGTGGGCAATCGGCACCACGCCGAGTTCAACCGGTCGGAGGTGGCCGGCGGCGAGGTCATCAAGAGCCTGGTCAACGGCGTGCACGTCAAGGACCTGCACATGGCCGAGCAACCCATTGAAGAAGTGGTGCGGGACATTTACCGGCAACAAAGGGGGCCGGGCGCGTGAGCGAATTGGCTGCCAACCTGCTGGTTCCCTGGCGCCGCACAGCGTCCGCATCGGTGGGTCTGTATTTCTATTTTATCCGGCTGGCGTTCCTGAAATTTCTGGCCTACCGCGTACGCTATTACACCGGCGTGGTCAGCTATTCGATTTTCGTGACCGGACACTATTACGTTTACACCGC